>NZ_JBSGDB010000176.1:0-16871 GCF_053602155.1 Streptomyces sp. NPDC004561 | reverse complement strand
TGTGGCCGACCAGCCGCTGGCCGTCGGCCACCGGGTGCTGCTCAAGCACGGCACCTGGCGAACGGCGTGACCCGGGCCGAGGAACTGCTCGGCCGGTACGGGCACGGCAAGGCGATCGTGCTGGCCCGGTTCATCCCGGTGGTACGGACCGTGCTCAACCCGCTCGCCGGGATCGCGGGCGTACCCACCTCCGTGTTCACGCTCTGGCAGGTCGTCGGCGGCCTGGTGTGGACCGCGGGCCTGGTGCTGGGCGGGTACGCCCTCGGGTCGAGTGTCCCGAACGTCGACCACTACCTGTTGCCGCTGGTCGGCCTGATCGTCGTCGTCTCCCTGCTGCCGCTTGCCCTGGAACTCCTGCGCTCCCGCCGCCGGGCCGCCGCGTGACCTAGCAGGTTCAGAGGCGCGCCGCATGAAGATCGCATTCCTGATCCACGACGTCTACGGCATCGGCGGCACCAACCGCACCACGCTCAACCTCGCCGCAGCGCTCGCCGACCGGCACGAGGTGAGCATCGTGTCCGTCCGGCGGCACCGCGCCCGTCCGCGGTTCGACATCGATCCCCGGGTGACGGTGGTGCCCCTGGTCGACGTGCGCAAGGACTCCGCGGACCTCGCCGATCCGCTGATGAAGGAGCCCTCCCAGTCCTTTCCCGCGGCCGAGAAGCGGTACCACCAGTACAGCCGCCTGACCGACCAGCGCGTCGAGCGGTATCTGAAGGACAGCGACGCGGACGTCATCATCGGCACCCGGCCGGGCATCAACATCTACCTGGCCCGCTTCGCCCCGGTGCCCTGCGCATCGCCCAGGAACACCTCACCCACGACACGCACAGCAAGAAACTGCGCGGGCAGCTGGCCCGCCACTACCGCGCCCTGGACGCCCTGGTCACCACGACCGAAGCGGACGCCGCCGTCTAGCGGGCGAAGATGCGCCTGCCAGGAGTCGAGATCCTGGCCATTCCCAACGCCGTACCCGATCCCGGTCTGTCATCCGCCGACAGCGCCGCCAAGGTCATCGCGGCGGCCGGACGCCTGGCCCGCGGAAAGCGGTTCGACCTGCTCGTCGAGGCGTTCGCCGACATCGCGGGCAGGCACCCCGACTGGACACTGCGCATCTACGGCGCCGGAGCCGAGAAGGACAGCCTGCAGCAGCTGATCGACGAGCTCGACGTGGGCGGCCGAGCGAAGCTGATGGGCGTGGCCTCGCCGATCGAGCCCGAGTTCGCCAAGGCCGCCATCGTCGCCTCCGCCTCCAACGCCGAATCGTTCGGCATGACACTGGTCGAGGCCATGCGCTGTGGGGTCCCGGTCGTCTCCACCGACTGCCCGCTCGGCCCCGCCGAGATCATCCACGACGGCGTCGACGGCCGCCTCGTCCCCGTGGGCGACCGGCAGGCGCTGACCACCGCACTGCTCGAACTGATCACCGACGAGCCCGCCCGCCGCCACATGGGCCGCGCCGCCCGCCGGGCCGCCCACCGCTACGACCCCGAGCGCATCGCCGGCACCTACGAGGACCTGTTCGTCGACCTGGCCGCCTCCCAGGAGTCCCGCGCCTGGCAACGGACCAAGGCCCGTTGGCGCGGTCTGGCCGCGCGAACCGTGCGCCGCCTGGTCCACTGACCGCACGTCCGTCCGGGCCGGCGCACGCCTTCGGCGTTCACCACTCGCACGCCACGCGATGTAACGGCTGCTACATTCTAAATCGTGTCGAACAGTGAAACGGCGGGCCGCTGGCTCGTCCTGGTGATCAGACTTCCCGCCCAGCCGTCACGGCACCGGGTGGGTGTCTGGCGGGAGCTGCGCAGGATCGGCGCGCTCTCGCTCGGCCAGGGCATCTGGGCCATGCCCGACGTGCCGGTCTTCGCCGAAGGCGTCGCGCGGGCGGTCGCGCTGACCGAGCAGGCCGGCGGTCAGGTCGTGACGTTGAACGCCTCGGGGCGCGGTCCCCAGGACGCCGTCCGGCTCCAGGAGATGTTCGGTGCCGCCCGGTCCGCGGACTGGGCGGAGTTCCTGGCCGACTGCGGCAAGTTCGAGGCGGAGATCGCCAAGGAGATCCGCATCGCCAAGTTCACGCTGGCCGAGCTGGAGGAAGAGGAGCAGTCGTTGGAGCGGCTGAGACGCTGGCACCGTGATCTGACGGCACGCGACGTGTTCGGGGCTCCGGAGGCGGCCGAGGCCGGCGACCGTCTCAAGCAGTGCGTGGCCGTCTGCGAGGACTACGCCGAGCGCGTCTTCGCCGCCCTGCACCAGGCCCCGGAGGGGGAGCAGTGAGCACGGCATCGGCGGGGCAGACGGCTCCGGCACGGCACATGTGGCCGCTGTACGCAGCCGGGTTCACCACCGCTTTCGGTGCGCACGGGATCGCCGCCAACCTCGGCGGCCACGCCAAGGGCGCGGTCACCTCGCTGCTGGTGCTCGGCGGTCTGCTCGCCCTGTACGACGGTGCCGAGGTGCTGCTCAAGCCGGTCTTCGGCACGCTCGCCGACAGGATCGGCGCGCGCCCGGTCCTGCTCGGCGGACTCGTCGCCTTCGCCGCCGCGTCCGCGCTGTACGTCGTCGCGGACAGCCCCGGCTGGCTCTGGGCCGCACGTCTTGGCCAGGGCGCCGCGGCCTCGGCCTTCTCCCCGTCGGCGTCCGCATTGGTCGCCCGCCTCAATCCGGCGGCCAAGCACGGCCGGGCCTTCGGCAGTTACGGCTTCTACAAGTCGATCGGCTACACCCTGGGTCCGCTGCTGGGCGGGGTGCTGGTGTGGGCCGGGGGCCTGCGGCTGTTGTTCGTCGTGCTGGCCGTGCTCGGTGCGGCGGTCGCGGTGTGGGCCCTGGTCGCGGTCCCGGTCGTACCGCCACTTCCCAGGGCCCGGCAGACGGTGGTGGATCTGGCCTGGCGGCTGGCCGACCCGGCTTTCCTCGCGCCGACCTCGGCACTGGCCGCGGCGACCGCGGCCCTGTCGGTCGGGGTGGGCTTCCTGCCGGTGTCCGGGCGGGCGGTCGGTCTGGGCACGGTGGCCACCGGCGCCGCGGTGTCGGTGCTGGCCGCCTGCGCGGCCGTGGTCCAGCCGAAGGCCGGGCGGGCACTGGACCACGGCCGGCTCACGACCCGTACGGGCATCACGGCTGGGCTGCTCCTCGCCGCCGCCGGGATGGGGTGCGCCATGCTGCCGGGGCTTACGGGCATCCTTTTGGGGGCCGCACTGATCGGCGCCGGAACCGGACTGATCACTCCGCTCGGTTTCGCCGCCCTGGCCGCGAGCACTCCCGCCGAGCGGCTCGGGCAGACCATGGGCGCCGCCGAACTCGGCCGCGAACTCGGCGACGCGGGAGGCCCGTTGCTCGTCGCGACGGTCGCCTCCCTCACCACGCTCACCCACGGCTACGCCGTCCTCGCCGTCATCCTCGCTCTCGGCCCCACGCTCACTCTCCTGCGACGTCGCCCGCGTGGAACCTGACCCGCGGCTCGCACGGCCAGGATGGTGCCTCCGCCGCGCAGGTCCCTTGGGACGGTGTCCTCGACGGACCGGGGTGTGGCCCGCCTGCGCCAGTCCTCTCCCCAGCAGGTCCACATCACGGAAGCCAACCCGAGCCGTCGGCAGGTCAGATGGGCGGCGGTGGTCATCACGGCGTATCGATGCACAAAGGCGACACGACCGAACACCGCACACGGACGCGGCGGGGCTTCGCGCAGCGAGCGCTCCGACCGGCCCGCAATTCGCACTTCTACTACATGTAGTAGATTAGCCCGACGGCCACCACCAGTTCACCGTGATGTCACCACTGTGCCACCGCGGGCACGGGGATTGGCCGGCGGCGCCGGGCAGTCCCGCGTCGCCCCGCTGACACGGAAGGACGTACCCATGACCGCGGCCGCCACCGCGCAACTGGCCTTCGACGGGTCCGGTATCGACGGCTCGTTGTTCACCTCCATCACCGACTTCGCCCGCGACACCAAGTGGCTCAACACCCCCATGGAGGTGTGGACCAACCTCGGCCTGGGCGTGTTCGCGATACTCATGGTGATGGGCTGGTGGAACGCCCGTCGCCGCGGCACCGAGGCGATGACCGTAGCCCTGGCCGCACCGGTCGCGGTCGTGGTCGCCTTCGCCGCTGCCGAGGTGGTCAAGAAGATCGTGGCCGAGGCACGGCCCTGTCGGTCGATGCCTCATGCGTACCTGGTCGACTCCTGTCCGGCGCCGTCCGACTACGCCTTCCCCAGCGGGCACACCACCGTGGCCGCCGCCACCGTGGCCGCCCTGTTCCTGCTGGATCGCCGCCTGAGCGCCATCGCCGCGGTGTTCGGCGTGGTGGAGGGCTTCTCCCGGGTCTACGTCGGCGACCACTATCCGCACGACGTCCTCGGTTCGGCGATCCTCGCCCTCCCCGTCGCCTACCTCACCAGCCTCGCGCTGCGCCGCTGGGCCACGCCACTGGTCGCGGCCCTCAACCGCGGCGCCCTGCACCCGCTGCTGACCGCCGAGCCCAGAAGGGTCGCGCAGCACGCTCGGTGACCAACGCACGAAGAGGACCCGCGCCGAGCACCGACGTGCCCGGCGCGTCCCGCTTGTCCTCCGTCCCCGGCCGGATGACCGACCGTCCGGCCCTGCCGGCCGCGCTCGAGGATGCCCTCAGCAGCGGCCGACCCGATCTCCGCCAGCCACCGCGATCCGGTAGGCGCGCAGGGTGAGGGACGAAGCCGACCACGGCTGCGCGAGGGACGAACCCGCCGCCAGTCGTACGGAGGATGGCCGAGTTTGGGACGTCGCCGGTCGTAGCCGTTGATCAGCAGCCGGCCCCCGACGCACGCCACGATCAGCACCCGCCCCATGACATCGCTCGGGCGGGATCCAGGCGCGATCAAGCCACCGACGCCGGCCGTCCACAGCCAGTGGCCGAGCAGCGGATAGACCACCAGCTGATGCCAGATCTTGGTCGGAGCCACCGCCTGCTGAGCTGTGGAGAATCCCGCTCGCAGTTCTCCCCACCACTGCACCAGGCCGAAGCACAGCCAGCCCGCGCCGGAGGCCAGCCCCCACCACGGCCCCGCGGGTCCTCCCGGCGGGGCCGCGCTCATCCGCCACACCCCCAGTGCGACGGCCAGGGCAAGCAGTGGATCACCGAGCAGCACCGCCACGAACCCGGTGCGTAAACCCATCACACGGCGCTCCAGGAACAGCGCCAACAGCCACAGGCCGCCGGGCGTGACCGCGATCATCGCCAACGCGGCGATCCATGGGCCGTGCTGCAGCGGCACGCCCAGCCAGGGTAGATACCGTCCGCTCACACCGGACACAGTCCCAGCGGGCCGGTTCTCATGCCCAACCGCCGGGGTTCCGTGCGAAGGAGGCCGGGGAGGGGCGGTCAGCGCGTACGCAGCTGCGTGGCGGTGGCGTGGGCGTGCATCGCGGCCTCGAACAGCCGCTCAGTGTCGTGTGCCGTGAGGGCCAGGCTCGCGCAGCAGGCCGCCATGAGGACGCCGAACGCCGTCATCACGCCGTTGGGAGAGCGCAGCGGCGGAGCCAGCAGCGCCTGAACGCGCTGGGGCACCGGTCCACCAGTGGCGGACAGCGCCGCCTGTCGGGCCCGGCTCGATGCCAGCGCCGCCCGAGCGATCGCCCGGGCGACGAGCCGTCGGTCCCCCACCACGGCGCCGGCTTCCTCGTCCGCCCACCGCTCCACGGCATAGGCTCCGACCTGTTCCAACGGACGCAGCAACGGATTCACCACCGCCGTCAGATGCAGCACCAGCGAGAACAGATGGTGCCGATGCCGTAGATGCGCCCGTTCATGGGCGAGCAGAGCCCGCCGCTCCGGTCCGTCCAGCAGCTTCAGCATCCCGGACGAGACGACCACCCGCCCCGGCATGCCGAGCACGGCGAACGCCGTCGGCGTCGGATCGTCGACCACGGCCAGGTCCCCGCCTGCCGCGATGTGCCGGCACTCCCGCCAGGCATCGACCAGCGCACGCCCACGGCGCCAGGAGGCCACGGTCAGGCTCACCACCACGAGCAGCACCACCCCTGCGCACACGGCGGCGACCTTCCGGCTCACCGGGTCCTCCGCCGCCAGCACGCTCACCGACCAGGCCCCTTGTGCCGCCACCAGCGGCACCTGACCGATCGCGGTGAAGGCCAGAATCGCCAGCTCGGTCACCCATGTGCCCGCGGCCACGACCGCCGCGCACGCCATCGCCCACGCACCCACACGGGGAGGCACCCGGCGCCCCACCCACGGCGCGGCCAGCGCCAGCACCGCGCTCACCAGCAGCGGCAGATACATCGGCACCGGCCAGAACACGCCTCACCCCCGGTCGGGAAAGTCACCGTGCAGCAGCTGTTCCAGCAGATGCTCGTCCTCCGCCGACAGATCGGAGACGAACCGCGCCAGCACCGCCGCACGGTCTCCGCCCTCGTCCAGCAGCGAGTGCATCCCCGCAGCCGCGTGCCCGGCCTGGTCGTCCAAGGGCGCATAGGCATGGCTGCGCCCCTCCCGCCGCCGGGTCACCATCCCCTTGTCGCACAGCCGCGTCAGGATGGTCAGCACCGTCGTGTACGCGGCACCGGGCACCTGCTCCTGGACCACAGCCGCGGGAACCGGACCGCCGGCGGACCACAAGGCAGCCAGCACCTCTGCTTCCAGCTCACCCCGCGCCCGCCGCGGGGCCTCTCCCCGGTCGTCCTTACCGCCCGTCACCTGGCACCTCCCTCACTACTTCGGCCAGGTTGTCCTCGGTCGTTCAAACTACTACGAGACGTAGAGAAGCGGCCATCTCGATCGCAAGGCGTCTCGAACGAGCCTCACGAACGAGCGTCCTGGGCCTCTGTGACCGTCCAGCCCGGAGTTCGGGACGAGGAGGCGCCGGTGCAATCCCGCCACCCGGACCGTGCCGTATCGGATCAGCGCGCCGTCCGGCCTTGCCAGAACCGTCGCAGGACGGTGACCAGTGCGACCAGCTCTGCCGCCACGAGGGTTGTGACGGAGGCCCAGTTGTAGGGCAGGGACATGGCGACAGGAAGTGCTATGAGCAAGGCGACCCCCTGCAGGACAGCGGAAATCTCCGCCAGATCCTTCACCACCGCGCCCTTCGACGTCCGGAATGCCGCGATCCCCCAGAGCAGGGGGAACAGCAGGCAGGCGATTGCGGCAAGGGCGAAAAACGGCAGGGCGATCACGTTCCCCATGTTTCCGCCGCCAGGCGAGTCGTCGCCGGGGTCGACCACCGGGTGGTCCACGTACCATTTCGCGACGAGTGTCGCCTGCATGAACACGGCGGGGAAAGCGACCGAAGCCAAGGCCACCGCGCCGTACCAGCGCCAGGATCGGGGCGCCGCCCCGCGTGCCACAGCCACCGCTCCCCCTTGCTCCGTCCACCCCGGCACGGCGTCACCCACCGCGCGGCCTGGTCGCCGAGTCCGCCATGGCAAGGCTCGTACCGCCCATCCGGCACACCGCTCAGCGGGCGGGCCGATCAACAGACCAACCACTCAGGCAGGCTCTCGACGAAGCGTAGCCGCCGTTCGAGCGCGACCTGACCGACGGTCCGCCGATTCTACGACTGTCGGTGTTCGCGGGTCGGTTCGTCCGCCGGTACGCAGATGTGCTCCTTCTCGGGGGACGGTGATTGCGGGCTGACGGAGCTCACGCAGCTCGTTGGCAAAGCGCCTCGCGAGCGGCCTCACCCCTCAGCCGCAGGTAGACAGCCGCAGGTAGACCCAACCGTCAGCGGTCGCATACCGGCAGATCGGTGAGGCCGGTGGCGAGCATGATGTGGTCGACGGTGTCGGGCAAGGTACTTCGCGCGTCGATGACCGTCTCGACACCGCCGGGCAGTAGATCGAGCGAGCGGTACCACTCCCGCAGTTGTGCCTCACCCACCACGTCGGCGATCGGCTTCGTGGCGTGGCGAGCCACGGTCTCGGTGAAGGGCACGTCCAGGTAGTAGCCGTGCGTCGGGCCACGGTGGTCGGCGCGGAGCCGAGTGAGCATCTCGCCATAGTGGTCGGCGTGCAGGATGCCTTCCACGATGACGTGGTACCCGGCGTCCAAGGCGTAGCGGGCGGTCAGGTCGATCAGGCCGATGTTCGCGGCACCCGGCCGGTCGCGTTCCCGGAGCACGATGCGGCGGAGGTTGTCCTGGCCGACCAGGGCCAGGCCGCGGCCGAACTTCTCCCGGACGCCCGCGGCGACGGACGACATCCCCGAGGCGCTGTTGCCGCGCAGCACGATCAGCCGCGTCTCTTCGCTGCCCACCCTCACAGCCGGCCACGCTACCGGGTCGGCCGCCCGAACGTCGCGAGGTCGCGGGCCTGTCCGATCAGGTCGTGCGTCAGTTTCATCAGGCGCTCGCGGGCGCCGGCGTCGTACGCCTGCTCGTGCGCACGTGCGTCTGTGAACTGGTCGAAGTAACGGCCCGTGGTGGTGTCGAGTTCAGGATCGAGGAGCAGGCGGACCGTCGGCCGGACGCCGTCCTGCGTGCTGGTGACAGGGGTGAGGCCGTACGCGCGGACGCCGTCCGTGTCCATCAGGTGGGCCGGGTGCAAGGCGTTGACCGTGACCCCGGTGCCCTGGATTTCTGCGGCCAGTTCGAAGGTAGCCATGATCATGGCCAGCTTGCTTCTGCAGTACGCACGCAGGCCCTCGTAGTCCCGCTCGAGCATGACGTTGTCGAAGTCGATGGCCTCCTGCCCGATTGAGGCGACGTTGATCACCCGGGCAGGGGTCGAGGCCGCGAGCAGGGGCAGGAGGTCGCGGGTGAGGGCGTAGGGAGCGAGGTGATTCACCGCGAAGCGGAGTTCATGGCCCTGACGGCTCAGTTCGCGTTCGAGCGGATCGGCGCCTCCGCCCGCCACGGCGTTGTTGATCAGTCCGTCGAGATGCGGCTCCGCCGAGAGAATCCGGTCGGCCATCTCGTGCACCTGGTCCAGGTCGGACAGGTCGGCGAGGTAGGTGCGGATGGTGGTGTCAGGGGCGGCGGCCCGTGCTTCGCCGGCCACGTCCTCCAGGCGATCGCGGTCCCGGCCGTGCAGCAGGACGGTGCCGCCGCGCGGGGCCAGGTCGAGTGCGAGAGCCCGGCCCATGCCCTGGGTGGAGCCGGTGATCAAAGTGGTGCGCTGGGTCATGGCACTGATCATGTCCGTGCCCGGCGGTGGGACGGGAGTGTGTGTCAATCCTGGTGTGATCACCACCAGGCTCGGCAGACATGGCACATCAGCGCGTGACAGAAGGCAGTTGGGCCGAGTCTGGTCTCGGTAGGCGCGAGCTCGTTGTGTGTGAAGGGCCGCACCATCCTCGCGCGAGGAGTGGGAACGCTCCGCGACCGAGTACGCCTACTCATGCGTGCTGTTCACTCACCGGGAACCATGAACACCATGACGAAGACCCGGCCCCGCCGAACCGCAGACCTACCATGCGCCGTCACGGCAGGCGTTCTCGGTGTCATGACGTGGGTCGTCCTCGCCTACTCCATGATGATGAGCAGCTTCTCCTTCGGAGCACCCGACCAGTACGAACTCATCCAACACGCCAAGGACGCGGCCGAGATCGCCTGGACGGCCTCGGGCATCCTAGCGTCCGGCATGGTTTTGGCCGGGCTGTTCCGGCTGTGGCGCACGCTCGCCGTTCATGTGCTCGTCTTCGGCACTGGGACGGCCGTTCTCTGGGCCGAGGCGGCTTCACGATGATCAGGTGGGACACGCGCCGTTCTCGATGAGACGGCGCCGTCGGGAGTGCCAAGCACCCTCGTAAGTGGGGCCGCCTGCTTGGCTGTCCAAGCTGCTGGGCGGTCATGTGTACGTCTCAGCGAGCGTGCCGGCTGAGGGCCGGCTGAAGCGCGCGGTACCCGAGTACGAAGGTGTGGAGCCGAACGACCTACCCCGCTGGCGACTTCGACCTGAGACGTCGGCTGGGTGACTCAATACGGACGGTGCAGGAGTGGCCGTCGCCGCCGGGGTGACAGCGGCTTGCTTTGGATCAGCCGAACAGGGCCGCGACATCCTTCTCGGCACATAGCCGCAGCACGACAGCCAGCTGACGAGCATCTTCTATGTGCCGTCGGAGGGTTGGGGTGCCGGCCTCGCTCAGCCACTGGCCGATGATCGCCTCCAGCCGGGGAAGGATCGCAGCGCACTCGGCGGATGAGAGTTCACCGAAGTCATCGGGGTGGTCGAGGAGCGGTACAAGGGTCGTGGAGACGTCGCCCCACGGGCGCTCTCCGCCGAACCCCCACATCTCGGCGAGGTCGAACCCCTCGGTCGCCGCCAGGCGCCGCCGGAACGCCGCGAAGCCGCTGTAGGACCAGGAGACGTCCGGACTGTCGACGTTGTCGTCGGCCGGGAACAGACACAGCCCCACTCCGTTCCTCCCGACGAATCAGTGGCTCACGGTCGAGGAGCCAAGGTGACATAGGGGCCCGAACGGTCGCGGAGAGCCGCCGGTGTGAACTGCGGCCGCCACCAGGGCCGGCCGGTACCCCGTCCGGGGTGCCGGCCGCGGGGAGAACTCAGCAGTCCTCCTGGTGCGGGTACTCACACGCCGTCTCGCGCGGCGAGCGAGGCCGACTCACAGAACGGCGACGGTCGTTTCGTTGGCGTAGCTGAACCCGTCGTTGTCGAAGTAGAAGACGGTCACCTTGACCTTGTCTCCCTTGGCGAAGGAGGACCCCTCGGCCGTGCGCATGGTCACCTGCGCGGTGTGGTTGTCGTAGTCACAGACGAGCTTGTTCTTCTTGATGGTGCCCGCGGCGATTCCCCCGACATGGCCCGAGTCGAGCGTCGCCGCGTTGGCCACGAGTTCGTGGTCCATGCCGGGGTCACAGGAGTAGGTGACCTGCACCTGTACGTTCGGAGCGTGGAACGACACCTTGTCGATGGTCAGCAGGTTGGCCTTGGCCGCTGCCGAAGGGGCAGTGGCCAGGACACCCGCACCGACCACAAGGGCAGTGACCGCGGTCCCGGCGAGGCGTCGCCGGATATTGGTTGACTTCATAGATTCTCTTCCTTCCCCCCTGCGGTCACCCTTGGTCTGAGGCTGGAGCAGATCTCCAACGGGGCGGGCGACCGCAGCAGTTGATCAACTTCGACCTGGATCTTACGTGATCTTCTGTTTATGAAGAGGGTCGGATGTCGAATGGTTGATGAAGCTGGCCGGTTCTGTCCAGGCTGTCTGAAAGTGGCCCCATCGGGGCGAGTCCTACGACCAAGCCACGCGCCGCCAGTTTGACGCCGCACAGCCAGCCCCCTCGACGGGCCGGCGTCCGCGCCTCGTTGCATCGAAGGAGCCGGGATCCCCTCAACAACCGCCCCTGCACCGACCGTTGACGACTCTCACGGGCGCCCCTACATTACCCCCGGCATGCCGAAATGAAACGTTTCACTCGCTGCATCAGGCCGGACCGGCACCGCGAGATCGCGTTCCCGGTCCACCTCGCTCATCCCACACGCGGCCACCCCACACGGGTGTCCCGAGAGAAGGAGTACGGCGTTGAGCAGTGACGCGACGCACCACAGAGGTTCGGCTCAACCCCCCGAAGAGCAGACGCGGTTCAGCAGGCGACGCTTCCTGAGCACCGGTTCGGGCATCGCGGCCGGCGCGCTCGCCGGCGGCGCCCTGCTGTCGCGCCCGGGCGTCGCTGCGGCGGCTCCGCGCTCCGCGGCCGCCGCACCGGTCGACCTGTCGAGTGCCCACTGGATCTGGTACGCCGAGGGAAATCCACGCGTCACCGCTCCCGCCGCCTACCGGTACTTCCGTAGGACGTTCAGCGTCCCGGCCGGCAACGCCGGCGACGCCCAGATGGTCGTCACCGGTGACGACACCGTGGACGTGTGGCTGAACGGACAGCACCTGGCCGCTTCCTTGCGTACTTCGGATGCGTGGCAGAGCGCCCTCTACGTCGACCTGCGCCCAGCCCTCACCGCCGGGAACGACAACACGATCGCGGTCGCCTGCAAGAACACCGGCGGTCCTGCCGGACTCCTCGGGCACGTGCACATCACGACGGACGGCGGCACGACCGACCTGGTCACGGACGGCAGCTGGCGTTCGGCGCAGACCGCTCCCACGGGTTGGGAACTGCCCACGTTCGACGACTCCGGCTGGTCCGCGGCCGTGGACCTGGGCGCGTACGGCATCTCCCCGTGGTACTCCGACGTCGCCGCCCCGGACCTCTCGGCGGCGTCGCCTCTGAGCGTCACGGGCCTCACCGTCGAGCACCAGGTCACGCCGCTCGGCATGGACGCGACGAAGCCGCGGTTCGGCTGGACCCTGGATTCCGCGGCGCCCCAGCAGCACCAGGCGGCCTATCAGGTTCAGGTCTCCTCGACCGGCTCCGGCACCGGGGACATCTGGGACAGCGGCCGTGTCGCCTCGGCCCAGCAGATCGACATCGGCTACGACGGCACTTCGCTGAAGAGCCTCACCCGCTACCACTGGCGGGTCCGTGTGTGGGACACGCAGGGACGGGCCGGCGTCTGGAGCGATCCGCAGTGGTTCGAGACCGGGTTGCTCGACCCGGCCGGCGAATGGCGGGGCGCCTTCATCGGCCAGGCCGCCGCACCGAACTTCGCGGGGGCGAGTTGGATCTGGTACCCGGAGGGCGACCCCGCCGCATCGGCGCCGATCGGCACCCGCTACTTCCGTCGTACGCTCACCCTGGCCGGTGCCCCCGCGAGCGCGGTACTGGCGATCACCGGCGACGACACGGCCGACGTCTGGGTCAACGGCGTACTGGTCAGCTCCTCGCCGAGGGTCGGCGACTCCTGGAAGAGCGCGGCGCTCGTCGACCTCGCCTCGCACCTGGCGGCGGGCGCCAACACCATCGCGGTGGCCTGCACGAACACCAGCGTCTCCCCCGCCGGTCTGCTCGCCAAGCTCACCCTGCCGGCCGGGCAGGTCGTCAACAGCGACACCTCCTGGAAGGCCTCCCAGTCCGGGCCGACGGGCTGGAACTCGCCCGGCTTCGACGACAGCGCCTGGCCCGCGGCGATGTCCGTCGCCGCCGCCGGGAGCGGCCCGTGGGGCGTCCAGGTGCGAGTGATCACGCCGGCCCCGATGGTGCGCAAGCGGTTCAGTGTCTCCAAGCCCGTGGCCTCCGCCCGGCTCCTGACGACCGCACTGGGTCTGCACGAGACCCGTCTCAACGGGGCCAGAGTCGGCTCCGACGTCCTTGCCCCGGGCTGGACCGACTACGAAAAGCGCCTGCAGTACAAGGTCTTCGACGTCACCTCCCGGATCCAGCAGGGCGCCAACGCCCTCGCGGCCTGGGTGGGCGACGGCTGGTACAGCGGCAGCATCGGCTTCGCCGGCAGCCGGCACTACGGCTCCCAGCCCTGGTACTCCGCCCAGCTGGTGCTCACCTTCACCGACGGCTCGTCGCAGACGATCGCCACCGACGGCAGCTGGAAGACCGGCACCGGAGCGATCAGGGCGGACGACCTGTACAACGGCGAGACGTACGACGCGCGCCTGGACGTCCCCGGCTGGGACGGCGCCGGCTTCGACGACTCCGCGTGGGCCGCGGTCAACGTCTCCTCGGTCTCCTTGCCCCCGCTGGTGTCGCAGGTCGACGGCGGGGTCACCGTTCAGGCGGAGTTCTCGCCCGTAGCCATCACGCAGCCGCAGCAGGACGTGTGGATCCTGGACCTGGGCCAGAACTTCGCGGGCTGGAACCGGCTTTCGCTGAGCGGCCCGGCCGGCACCACGATCACGATGCGACACGGCGAGGTCCTCAACCCCGACGGCACGCTCTACACCACCAACCTGCGCACCGCCCAGGCCACCGACCGGTTCGTCCTGGCCGGCACCGGTTCCACCGAGACCTACGAGCCCCGTTTCACCGTCCACGGCTATCGCTACGTCGAACTCACCGGTCTGCCCTCCGGCTTCACCCCGACGAAGAGCACCGTCACCGGACGAGCCGCCTGGACCACCGCGGACCAGCTGGGCACGCTCACCACGTCGAGCAAGCTGGTCAACCAGCTCCAGCACAACATCACTTGGGGTCAGCGCAGCAACATGCTCTCCATCCCCACGGACTGCCCGCAGCGGGACGAGCGTCTGGGATGGACGGGTGACATCGCCGCCTTCAGCGCCACCTCCACGTTCAACCTGGACGTCCACCGGTTCCTGGCGAAATTCGTCGACGACCTGGTCGACGACCAGCAGTCCAACGGGGCGTTCACCGACGTCGCACCGAGTGTGATCAACGGCTCGGGAACCGCCGGCTGGGGCGACGCGGGCGTGGTCATCCCTTACACCTTGTGGCAGCGCTTCGGTGATGTGCGGATCGTCGACCGGCACTTCACGGCGTTCTCAAGCTGGGTCGACTACTTGCGCAACACGGCCGGCGGCGACCTCATCCGCAACCAGCAGACGTACGGCGACTGGCTCAACGTCGGCGACGAGACGCCCCACGACCTCATCTGCACCGCCTACTTCGCGTGGGCCGCGCGGCTGGTGGCACGAATGGCCGACGCCACGGGCCGTACGGCACAGGCCGCCTCCTACGGTCAGTTGGCCGATCAGGTGGCGGCCGCTTTCGCCGGCCGGTACATAGGGCCGGACGGCTCCGTCGGCAGCAACACCCAGACCGGGTACGTACTCGCCCTGGCCTTCGGCCTGGTGCCCACGGCCCTCGTCCAGCGAGCCGCGGACAAGCTCGCCGCCAAGGTCGCGACCGCCAACGGCCATCTGACGGTCGGATTCCTGGGAGTTGAGAACCTCCTGACAGTGCTGGCGAGCAACGGCCACGCGGACGTCGCCTACCAGATCCTGCTCCAGACCGACTATCCCGGCTGGGGCTACATGATCGGCCGCGGCGCCACCACCATCTGGGAGCGCTGGGACGGCATTCGCGCCGACGGCTCCTTCCAGGATCCGGGCATGAACTCCTTCAACCACTACGGCCTCGGCTCGGTCGGCGACTTCCTGTACCGGCACATCGCGGGGATAGGACCGGCCTCTCCGGGCTACCGGTCCCTGCTCATCGCTCCCCAGCCGGGCGGGGGCCTGACCTCCGCTTCCGGCACGTACCGGACACCCTTCGGGACGACCGAAAGCAGCTGGTCCGTGTCGGGGAGCCAGATGACACTTCAGGTCACCATTCCGGCCAACGTCACCGCCACCGTGGTCGTCCCCACGTCCCAGCCCGGTTCGGTCAAGGCTCCCGCTCAAGCCGTCCCGTCCGGCTCCGCCACGTACAGCCTTCCGGCGGGCAAGTACAGCTTCACCGCCGCCGTGTGACTGCCCGGTCCCGGCGGCCGGACCTGCCGGGGCCGGGCATACCCCGGGCACCTCGACCACGGCTGTACGACGGCCCGCTCGGCGGTGAGCGGGCCGTGCCTCACCGGTACCAACTGCCCTGGCCGCCGTCAGCGTCGTCGGTCCCCAGAAGATTCTTGAGGAACCGGCCCGGTGCGCCGAGGAACTCGCGTGTCAGGCGCACCGGGAGGGCCTGGTCGAAGTCGACGGTTTCCAATCCGCCCGCGTCGGAGATCTCCATGATGGTCGCCCCGGGGAGGGCGAGGAGGACCGGCGAGTGTGTGGCCACGATGAACTGGCTTCCCTGTGCGGCGAGTTCGTGCATACGGGCCAGCAGGGCGAGGCAGCTCTGGACGGAGAGGGCGGCCTCCGGTTCGTCCAGGAGGTACAGTCCCCCGGGTCCGAAACGATGGGTGGCCAGGTCGAGAAACGACTCTCCGTGGGAGCGCTCGTGCGGCGACACCCCACCGTAGGCGGGAAGGAGCGGCCGACCTCCGGCTCCGTCGAGCCTTTCGATCTCGCTGGCCACGTTGTAGTAGGACTCCGCCCGCAGGAAGAAGTCGGTGCGCGGCTTGCGGATCCCCCAGGTCAGGATCAGGTGGTCGCCCAGCGGGGACTCGGTGGAGCGGGTGGAGAACCGGAAGTTGCGGCTGCCGCCCTCGGGATTGAACCCCGCGGCCACGGCGATCGCCTCGATCAGCGTCGATTTGCCCGCGCCGTTCTCACCCACCAGGAAGGTGGCCCCCGGCGGCAGGGTGAGTGTGCCTGAACGGGCGAGCTGCCGCACAGCGGGGAGACTGAACGGGTACCGGCTGTCGTCCACGTCCTGGTCCAGCCGGACCTGCTGGATGAACCTGCCGTGGGCGGAGGTCATGACGCACACGCCGCACACGCCGCACACGTGTGCAGGGCCGGGGCCTGTGCCGCGCCCGGCGGCGAAACGTCGTCGTCGTTGACCACGTGGGACTCCCGAACATCCTGGCCGTACGGCGAAAGCTGCGTCGTCCTGTCACGCTACACGTCCCCGTCCTTCGCCTGCAGGGACGCGTACCCCGCCGACGGCGAGGTCATAGGTCGTCTGTGTTGGGGAAGGTTGCGGACTACAACGACGGTGACGGCGCTGCTCTCGGGCCTGAGGAGCTTGGTGCCCGGCGGTCGTCTGTCGTCGCTATGAAGCGATGTAGTTTGTGTGGTGCGGTTTTCTGCTGTCTCCGCTTCCGGGCAGGCTCGTTCGGCCTCCACGGCATCGTCGGCGATCTTGACGACCTCTCTGAGGTCGTTTTCTCCCGGTGCTTTATCCCGGAATCTACTGTGTGGTCTGGGGTGCTGGGTCGCGCCAGGAGACGGTGGCTTCGCCGGCGAGGCGGCGTGCCATGAGCTCGGTCATGGCGATGTGGATCATGGCTTCGGAGCGAACGGACAGGGTCTCGTAGTCGCGGGCCAGGCGGCGATGCAGCATGAGCCAGCCGTAGGTCCGCTCGACTGCCCAACGTTTCGGGATCGGGGTGAATCCCCTGGTCCCGGGCTTGCGTTGAGTGATTTCCATGTCAATTCCGAGGGTGGCCGCGTGCTCGACGAGGTGCTGACGGTAGCCGCCGTCGACCCACACCTTGCGGATGCCGGGG
>NZ_JBSGDB010000175.1:0-16897 GCF_053602155.1 Streptomyces sp. NPDC004561 | reverse complement strand
GCATCTCGATCCCAAGCGCACCGGCAGACGCAGCTTCACCTGGACCGACTACCGCGACCTGATCATCGACGCACACCAGCAGCTCCGCGCACCCATCGTGCTCGTGTGGGGCAACTGTGAGACTCATGGGGCGCCGTCCGGGGCCAGGGGTCTGACCCGTGGGACAACTGGCCAGCTTGCCTTGTTGAGGATCTGTCGGCCTGTGGCCCGGGCGATGCTTGCTGCCGCCGGACCGGCGAGCGTGTCTCGATAGGGGCCTTGCCGCACAAGGCACCGTCACAGTTCTGACCGCCCACCAGCCCGACGTCGGCCACAGCCCCGTGCCGATCGAGGAGCCGCGTGACCATCACCAGCATGCCCCAGCCGACTCTGCCCGCACAGCCGGAAGAGGACGTGATCCTGGGGGTGGACACCCACAAGGACGTGCATGTCGCCGCCGTGATCACCATACTCGGCGCGCTCCTGGCCCGCCAGGAGTTCCCGGCCACCGCCGCCGGATACCGCCAACTCCTAGCCTGGGCATGCTCTTTCGGTGCCCCGCAAGCGAGGAACCAGCTCAAGGCTGTACTGCTCGGAACCAGAGCGTCATGAACGTTCTGAAGTGGCAGAAGGAGCGGCAGGACGCTGAGCGTGCACGCCGCGGCTCCGCCTGGGTCGATCACGACCTTGTGTTCGCCCGGGACGGGTTCAAGCTCTACCGGGGCGGGGCTGGAGGCCCCCAGGACCCGGAGAAGGTGTCCGCCCGCTGGCGGACCCTGCGGACGCGGCTGAAGCTCCCCGAGGAGTTCCGTGTCCACGACTGGAGGCACAGCAAGGTCACGAACGACCTGGAGGCCGGAGAGAATCCCGTAGAGGTCTCCGCGAATGTCCGGCACCACTCGCTGGGCCACACCATGGCCCGGTACGGCCACTCTCGTAAGGAAACGGAGCGCGCCGACTGGCCGCCTCCGGTGCGGGCCGACTTGGCCTGTCATCCCTGGTCTGACCTGGGGAATCTCCAGGCTGTTGGTCATGTGGATGGTCACGTCACAGTCTGAGAAACAGAAAAACCCCAGATCAACTGGGGTCTCTGCTGGTGTCCGAGGGGTGAGATGACGGCTGACGACACGGTCGTGATGGCGCAAGGGAGGCTCTGCCTCCGATGGGGTGTGCGCGGAAACAGGATGACCCGCAGAATGGCATGACGTAGCACCTGGCTGCCGGGCGAGGGAGTCTGCTCACACGTGTCGGCTGTGTGCCGCAGCGACCAGGTTCCGTCGGTGCATTCCGAGCGATCGCCCTGTCGGCGCAGGACCAGATCGCTACACGTTCAGTCACCGCAGCTCAGATCAGGCCATCACGCAGTGTTACGGGCCCTGGCTTCTCCTGCTCTGATTCGAGGCCGACGGCCTTGTTTCAGGCTCCGGCCCTTACATCTCAGAAACAAAGCGATATTCATCACAGACCGGAATTATTAAGCAAAGCGACAGGCCTCCCTTAATGTAGTCGGACATCAGGCCTAAACCGGATGTACCAGCCATCTCCATCCACAGCGGGGGTCCGGGGCCGGGCGACGAAGCCCGCCGCCAGACCGACCCCGGAGCACTTGGAGCGACCGGTAGCCCTGGGCGCCGGCGCACAGGGCGGTAAGGCACCAGCGGACCCCGACTATGGATGCCGCCGTGCCGTCGACCGGCAGCGCGCCTGCACTCAGCCCTGCCTCGACGTGACCAGTACCAGCACCGATTTGAGCACCGAGTGGTGCCGAAGGAGGTAGATCTGTGGCGTTGGCCAGAATCAAGGCGGCGACGGCAACCGCCCTCACGGCGGCGATCGCAGGAGCCGTGATCACGGCGTGCGGGCACCACGCAGGCGGGCACACACCCCAGAGCTCGCCCAACAGCGTGACTCCCTCGACGACGCCGTCCTCTTCCAGGCCGCACTCGTCGTCCCAGGCGCCGTCACCCTCGTACGCTTCCCCGTCCGCGTCGACATCCGGCCGCGCCGCAGGAGGAACGGGGGCCGGCCGCAACGGAGCCTCCGCCGCGGTGCCGTCCGGTCCCGCTTCGCAATCGGGCTCGGCGAACACCTTCGGGCAACTGCCGAGCGCCCCGACGGGCTCCGACGCGCTGATCGGCCACGGAGTGGAGGGCAGCGGCAAATCCGTAGCGCTCACCTTCGACGACGGCCCAGACCCGGGATGGACCCCGCAGGTACTCGCACTCCTCGCTCAGCACCACGCGAAGGCCACCTTTTGCGAGATCGGGCCGCTCGCCCAACGCTACCCATACCTGACCAAGGCGATCGTCGCGGACGGGGACCGGCTGTGCGACCACTCGGTCCATCATGACGAGCAGCAGGACCGCAAGTCGGTCGAGTACAACATCCACGAGGTCATCGACGCCAAGCGCGAGATAACCAACGCCTCGGGAAACGCCGTGAAGCTGATGTACTACCGGGCACCCGGCGGCGACTGGAGCCCGACGATCCGCGCGATAGCCGGCGCCAACCAGCTGCAGTCGCTCGGCTGGAGCGACGACGCCAACGACTGGCGGCGCCCGGGTGTGGACGGCATCCTGCGCAACATCAACCAGGACTTGCGACCCGGCGCGATCATCTTGATGCACGACGGCGGCGGTGACCGTTCGCAGACGGTGCAGGCGCTCGCCCGTCTCCTCAACCAGCTGGACTCTCAAGGCTACGGCTACGGCTTCCCGGCCTGAGCTCGACGCCGTCGGGATCCTGCAGTCGTCGAGCTCATTCACTGACGGCTCGCCACGTTCTCGGTCGAGGGGCTTCGTGGCGGTTCAGGAAGTCCTGGAATGCGGTCGGGGGCCGGGGCGGAGTCGCTTCGCCCGGTCGGTGGCGGACCGCAAAAGCCGATGCCCCCGGAAGCATTGAAGGCTGTCCGTTAGCAGCCTTCGAGCGTAGAACTCGGCCTTTGAGCAGGGTGTGACGGAGTGCCAGGTAGGTGATCTCGATTACCCAGCGCTCGTGGTAGAGAGGTGGGCGGCGGGATCGGTGCGGTGGTCGTTGAGCGTGGTCAGCAGGCGGTAGGTCCCACCGAAGTCGCCGCCGTCGGCGGTGCGGGAGTGGATCTCGGCCTCGATCACCCGCAGCGGGAGG
This sequence comes from Streptomyces sp. NPDC004561, assembly GCF_053602155.1. Classification (NCBI taxonomy): domain Bacteria; kingdom Bacillati; phylum Actinomycetota; class Actinomycetes; order Kitasatosporales; family Streptomycetaceae; genus Streptomyces; species Streptomyces sp. NPDC004561. The sequence goes on along the minus strand of NZ_JBSGDB010000175.1, from coordinate 13,792 downwards.
CCCCCGATCCGGTTCAGGTAGGAGCCGTCGGGCAGCAGCGCCAGCACCGGCGGGCGTCGGGTGCTGGTGGCGCGTATCAGGAACTGAGTCCCCTGAGCTGCGATGTCTGCGAGCAGTTCGTTGCTGTCGAAGGCGCGGTCCGCCAGGAGGAGCATGTCCGGGGTCAGGTGGCGGACCAGTTCGTGGGCGTAGTCGGTCTCGCCCTTGGAGGCGGGCCGAAGACCGCTGCGATCAGGCCGCGGGTGCCTGTTTCGCACAGGGTCATGAGCATCAGCCGGGGATAGCCAGTCGGGCCGTAGCGGCGTTCGGTGCGGCCGAGCCACGATCGGTGTCGAAGGCGACCGTGCGCCAGCGGCGGTAGCGCAATCCGGGTGTGGACGGCTGAGCCAGCGGGCCGGCCAGCACGTCGAACAGCCGCTTGAGCGGGGCCACCCCGACCCGCCGACGCAGGTCGCGAACCCTGGTGGAGAGTGGAGGCGGCGAAAGCGCAGGCAAGCAACAGGGCCACCGCCAGCGACCGCGAGGAGCTGACGTCTCTCAGGGGCGCCGTGCCGCTGTGGTCGGCGGGCCGCGGCTGCCCGACGCCGTCCGGCGCCTGCGCGTTCCGGGCCGCGCCGACGGTGGTCAGGGAGCTGAACGGGCTCGTCTTCGCCGCGACCCTGGTGAGATATGCGGTCGTACTCTCGGGCGAAGCGGGAGTCCGGACGCGATGGCCGGCGTGCGCAGCCGGGCACGCACGGCCTCGGCGGCCCTTCGCAGCTGACCGGGGAACGCGTCGGCGGCCGCCGTGAGCAGCCGGTGGCGGCCCCTGGCCGATTCCGACCAATGCCGCAGACTGTCCGTCTGGCCGGCGCGAGCTGGACCAGCCGTCCTCGCGCGTGAGGAGTCCTCGCGAGTTCAGGGGCCCTTGCCCGTCAGAAGCCCTCCTGGACCGCCTCGTTGGGTGTGAGCACAGCCGACCCCAACCAGTGACACGCCAGCAGCGCCAGTTCCACTCTGAGCCGGTCCTGATTGACCGGTCTCCCCAGCAGCTCCTCGGCTTTGTGCACGCGATAGGTGACGGTGTTCTTGTGCACCACGAGCCGGTCGGCTGTCGGACGCAAACCGCCCGCGTTGGCGAGGAAGACCTGGAGGGTGTGCCGGATCGTGGCCGTGGGCTCGTCGTCCCGGGCGAGGGGTCCCAGCACGTCGAGCACCCAGGACCGGGCGAGGTCCATGTCCCGGGACAGCATCGAGATCGGTGCGACGACGAGGTAGGGCACGACTCGCGGCGCCGTGGATCCGGCCCGCTGGACGACCTCCAGCGCGGTGAGCGCCTCGCGCATGGTCGTCCGGAAGCCGTCCGGCCCGCTCCCGGGGGTCCCCACGCCGATGCGGACGCACTCCCCCAACGGCCCCGGCATCGCGGCCAATTCGCTCGGTTCGACCGGTTGTTCACCGACCGGGAGCCACAGGAAGGCGCTCCGCTCGTCCCGGGCGACGAAGAGCGGTTGCGCGTCCGGCAGTGTCTGCTTGGCGATCCTGGCCGTCACTTTTTCGATCTCGGCCAGCGGCGCGGCAATGCTCGTCGAATCAGCGATCCAGGCGACAATCCCCAGATGGCGCCGTCGCAATCGGTATCGCAGCGCCTGCTCGGTCGCCGCCACATCGATCGGGCCGCCGGCGAGCAACGACCTGATGTGGGCGGTCTGCATCGCGGCATCGTTTCGCAGCCACATGCGGGCCTCGTCGTCGTAGGCGACGATTGCCTGTTCGGTCACGCGATCGGCGTAATGGAAGGCGATGCCGCTGAGGTGCCGGTAGGTCGCGGCGGCCAGCTCCACGTCGGTGAACCGATCGTCGAGTTTCTCGTGGAAGTAGGCCATCACGCACTGCTGGCCGAGACGGTAGGCACGGGCCAGAACGCTGACCGGAATGCCACGCTGGGCCAGCCGACGCGCGAAGTGGATCGCTGCGGGCGGCGCGTCGACGGTTCCGAGGTCGAGTTCGTAGCGGAAGACCTGCACGAGCGTCGCAAGATTGCCCTCTGCACTGGCGACGAGCACGTCGACCAACGCCTGGTCGTCGGCGTAGATGGGCTCACTCTCGACGACGACGGCCCCCAGCTTGCGGGAGAGCGCGGCGACATCCGCCTGGAGAAACTCGGCCAGTGTGCGCAATTCGGCCCGAAGGCGCACCTCGATGGAGTTCATAGATCCTCAGGATCCGCCGCGGTCGAGGTGCCGAATGGCGCTGACAGCGGCGTTGTAGCCGCACATGCCGTGGGCGCCCGCTCCGGGTGGTGTCGCCGCCGAACAGAGGTAGACGCCGGGCAGTCCGACGGAATACGGATCCAGAGCGATGCGGGGGCGGAAAACCAGTTGCCGGCCCGAGTTCAGTCCGGTGACCACATCTCCCCCGACGTAGTTCGCGTTCTCCTGCGCGAAGTCGTGGGGCGTCCGCACGTGCCGAGCCACGATCCGCTCACGGAATCCGGGCGCGAAACGCTCGATCTGGCCTTCGATGGCGGCCGTCGCGTCACCGGTGTACCCGGCGGGGACGTGCGCGTACGCGTACAGCGGATTCCACGGACCCGAGGAGCGCGTGGGGTCGGCCAGGTACTGCTGCCCGACCAGGACGAACGGCCGGTCCGGCATCCGGCCGTGGGCGACCTCGCGTTCGGCCCGGGCCACCTCCGCGAAATCGCCGCCCAGGTGGACCGTGCCGGCGCGACGGGACATCGGGTGCATCCACGGGACATGGCCCTCGATCGCGTAGTCGACCTTGAAGACGCCCGGGCCGTGGCGGTACCGCGTGAACGCCCGCCTGACGCGCGCGGGCAGTCGGTCGCCGACGATCCGGGCGGCCGCGGCCGGCGCCACGTCGAGCATCACCACATCAGGGCTGTCCAACTGGTCCAGCGAGTCGACGCGGGTGCCGGTGATGACCTTGCCGCCGAGGTCCTCCAGCGCTCGGATCATCGCCTTGCTGATCGAGGCCGATCCGCCCTCGGCCACCGGCCATCCGTAGCGGTGCGCCGCGGTCGCCAGGGCCAGCCCGACGGCAGAGGAGAAGGGCGCCGCCAGGTCGTGCATGGCGTGCGCCGCGACCCCGCCGAACAGGGCTCGCGCTTCGTCGGTCCGCCAGGCTCTTGCCAGAAGCGATGCAGGGAGGGCGGAGAGGGCACCGAACCGTGCGAGAGGCACGGGATGGGACGGCACTCGCGTCATCGGCTGCAGGAAGTCCTCGGTGATGCGGCCGAACTGATCGGTCAGTGGGCCGAAGACCCGCTGCCAGGACGCCTGGTCGTGTCCCAGTCCGCGAGCGGTGTCCTCGACCGAGCGGACGACGGCGCCGCCTCGTCCGCCGTCCAGGGGATGCGCGTACTCGACGTCGGCCCAACGCCATCTGAGGCCGTACGAGGCAAGATGGAACGTCCGTGCGAACTGGTTGTCCAGTGCGAGGGGGTGGAAGCCCGAGCAATCGTCGTGAACGAGGCCGCGCAGGGTCAGCTCGCTGCTGCGAGTGCCGCCGCCGGGGGTTGCCGAAGCCTCCAGGACATCCACCTCGAGCCCGGCACCGGCCAGGGTCAGGGCGGCCGCCAGGCCGTTGGGGCCGCTGCCCACCACCACGGCTCGCGCCATGCGCATTCTCCTCGGCCTCGTCGTTGCCGCCAGGCTGTCAGGCGACCGGGTCGCGCGGTTGGGGTCGGCGGAACAAAATTCGGCGCCCCGTATGTGCTGGTGGGCCAGCGGGCCTCAGGGCCGTCGCGCGGCGCGGGGTGACGGCGCGGGCGTACGGGAGAAGCGCGGGGCGGGCGCGGGCTGGTGGACGCCGTCGACCTGGGCGAAGGCTCCTCGGGCGCGCAGATGCGGATGGTCCAGCGCCTCCTCGTAGGTGAGCACCGGGGTCACACAGGCGTCCGTCCCGTCGAAGACCTTCTCCCAGGCGTCACGTCCCCGGCTCGCGAACGCCGCGGCCAAAGCGGCCCGCAGCTCGCCCCACCGAGCGCAGCCCCATTGGCCGGGCAACTCGGCCGCGTCGAGTCCGAGCCCGCCGAGCATGGCGGCGAAGAACTGCGGCTCGATGCAGCCGACCGCCACATGGCGTCCGTCCGCGCACGCGTAGGTGTCGTAGAACGGCGCGGAGCCGTCGAGGACGTTCCCGCCACGCCCCGTCGACCAGGTGCCGGCGCCGAGCAGCGACCACTGCAGCTGGGCCAGTACGCCGGTCCCGTCGACGATCGCCGCGTCGACGACCTGTCCCGACCCGGAGCGGGCGCGCTCCCACAGCGCGGCGAGGATTCCGGTGACGAGGAACATCGATCCGCCGCCGAAGTCGCCGACCAGGTTCAGCGGTGGGACCGGCCGTTGTCCGGGGCGGCCGATGTTGTCGAGTACGCCGGTTAGGGCGATGTAGTTGAGGTCGTGGCCGGCCGTGTGCGCGAGCGGCCCGCTCTGACCCCATCCGGTCATCCGCCCGTAGACCAGGCGCGGGTTCCGGGCCAGGCACTCTCCCGGCCCGAGGCCCAGCCGCTCGGCGACGCCCGGACGGAAGCCCTCGACGAGCACGTCCGCGGTCTCGACCGCATCGAGCACGGCGGCGACGTCGGCCGGGTCCTTGAGGTCGGCGTACCGGATCTCGCGACCGCGCAGCAGTTGGTCCGACTCGCCGCCCGCGCCGGGGATCACCTCGGCCGTCGTGTGGCGCTCGAAGCGGATCACGTCGGCGCCGAGATCGGCCAGCACCGTGCAGGCGTGCGGACCCGGTCCGATTCCTGCCAGCTCGACGACACGGAGGCCGGCCAGAGGCCCGGCGTGTGAGGGAGGGGGGAGCTGCATGAGGTGGCCTCTCTTGGCGAGTTAGTGAATTCCCATACGCATTGTGACGACGATCGTCCTGGCGGCTATTGCCTGATGTCAAGCATCTCTGCGATGGTAAGTGAAACTCCATTCGTCAACAGCTGGAGGCGCTGTGAACAGAGTGATGGTGGCCGGAGTGGGCATGGTCCCGTTCGCCACACCGAGCAGGAGCGAGACCTACGACACGATGGCCGCAGGCGCGATCCGCGCGGCCCTCGCAGACGCCGGGATCGAGCTGGGACAGGTCCAGCAGGCGTACGCCGGGTACGTCTACGGCGACTCCACCAGCGGTCAGAAGGCGCTCTACGGCGTGGGGCGGACCGGGATCCCCGTCGTCAACGTGAACAACAACTGCTCCACCGGCTCCTCGGCACTCTGGCTGGCGCGCCAGGCCGTCGCCGGCGGGGCCGCGGACTGCGCCCTCGCCTTCGGGTTCGAGCAGATGCAGCGCGGCGCCCTCGCCGACAAGTGGGAGGACCGGCCGAGCCCCTTCACCGACTTCATGGCGGTCGCGCGCGGGACGCAGGGCGCAAGTGACGCACCGTTCGCGGCGCAGCTGTTCGGTGGCGCGGGCGCGCAGTACGCGGAGGTCCACGGCACCGCGCCGGAGACGTTCGCGAAGATCGCCGTCAAGTCGCGTCGGCACGCCGCGCACAACCCCTACGCGGTCTTCCGCGCCCCGGTCAGTGTGGAGGAGGTGCTCGGCTCGCCGACCATCTACGGCCCGCTCACCCGGCTGCAGTGCTGCCCGCCGACCTGTGGCGCGGCTGCCGCGATCGTCGTCTCCGAGGAGTTCGCCCGCAAGCACGGGCTGCGCGCCGACGTCGCCATCGCCGCCCAGGCGCTCACCACCGACACGGACGCGAGCTTCCAGGGCGGTATGCCCGACCTGGTCGGCTACGGCATGGCGAAGAGCGCGGCGCAGCAGGTCTACGACGCCGCCGGCGTCGACCCGCGCGACATCCGGGTCGTCGAGCTGCACGACTGCTTCACCGCCAACGAGCTGCTCAGCTACGAGGCGCTCGGTCTCACCGACGAGGGCACCGCGGAGAAGTTCATCCTCGACGGCGACAACACCTACGGGGGTCGCGTGGTGACGAACCCCTCCGGTGGTCTGCTCTCCAAGGGCCACCCGCTGGGCGCCACCGGGCTCGCGCAGTGCGCCGAACTCACCTGGCAGCTCCGCGGGCAGGCGCAGGCCCGCCAGGTCGAGGGCGTCACCCTGGCGCTCCAGCACAACATCGGGCTCGGCGGAGCAGCCGTGGTCACGCTCTACGAGAAGGTGGGCTGACCGTGGCGATCGACGTCACCCGCGCGAAGGAGCTGCGATTCGCGCCGCTGACGGTCAAGGTCGAGCGGGGCCGGCTGCGGTTCTTCAGCAAGGCGATCGGCGAGACCGACCCCGTCTACCTCGACGCCGCCGCCGCGTCGGACGACGGGCACCCCGACATCCCCGTGCCGCCGACGTTCTTCTTCAGCCTCAGCCTCGAGGCGCCCCAGCCGTTCGGATACCTCGACGAACTGGGCGTCGACCTGCGCCGGGTGCTGCACGGCGAGCAGTCGTTCGAGTACCACGCCCTCGCCTACGCCGGCGACCGGCTGACGCTCCAGGACCGGATCGTCGACGTCTACGCCAAGCGGGGCGGCGCGCTCGAGTTCGTCGTCAAACAGACCGAGATCACGCGCGCCGGCGCGCCGGTGGCCGACCTGCGCTCCGTGCTCGTCGTCCGGAATCCCGAGGTGACCACATGACCGCCGAGACCCTGCGGGCCGGCCTGCGGGTCGGCGACGAGTTGCCGGAACTGGCCCTGCCGCCGATCTCCCGGGCCGCGCTGGCGCTGTTCGCCGGCGCGAGCGGGGACCACAACCCGATCCATATCGACCTCGACGTCGCCCGCTCGGCCGGGTTCGAGGACGTGTTCGCCCACGGGATGCTCTCGATGGCCTACCTCGGCCGACTGCTCACGAACTGGGTGCCCCAGCGACGCATCCGCTCGTACGCGGTGCGCTTCTCGGCGATCACGCCGGTCCACGCCACGCCGACCTGTCGCGGCAAGGTCGTGGCGGACCAGGACGGCCTGGCGACACTCGAACTGTCGGTGACTCTCGCCGACGGCACCACCACTCTGCTCGGCGACGCCGTCGTCACGCTCGCCTGATCAAACGATCACACCGCCTCACCACCGAACACACCGAAGGAACCCTGAATCATGGGCAAGTTGGACAACAAGGTCGCCGTCGTGACCGGCTCGGGCCGAGGGATCGGCCGCGAGATCGCCCTCAAGCTCGCCTCGGACGGAGCCGCCGTCGTGGTCAACGACCTCGACGAGACCGTCGCCAAGGAAACCGTCGCCGCGATCGAGGCCGCGGGCGCCCGCGCGGTCGCCTGCGTGGGGAGCGTCACCGAGGAGGGCTTCGCCGAGCGCTTCGTCCAGACGGCGGTCGACGCCTTCGGCGGCCTCGACATCATCGTCAACAACGCCGGCTACACCTGGGACACCGTCATCCAGAAGATGACCGACGAGCAGTGGGACGCGATCCTCGACGTGCACCTCAAGGCGCCGTTCCGGATCCTGCGCGCGGCTCAGCCGGTGATCGCCGCCGCGGTCAAGCGGGCCAGGGCGGCCGGTGAGCCGGTGCCCTGCCGCAAGGTCGTGAACATCTCCTCGATCGCCGGGCTCGGTGGCAACGCCGGGCAGGCGAACTACGCGGCGGCCAAGGCCGGCGTCACCGGCCTGACCAAGACGCTCGCCAAGGAGTGGGGCCGCTACAACGTCACGGTCAACACCGTCGCCTTCGGGCTGATCAGGACCCGCCTCACCGAGGCCCCCGCCGACGGCAGCAGCACCATCGAGGTCGACGGCAAGGACATCAAGGTCGGCGTGAACGCCCAACTGCTGAGCGCCATGGAGGCGGGGATCCCGCTCGGGCGTGCCGGCACCCCGGCCGAGGCGGCGGGCGCCGTCTACCTGTTGTGCACCCCCGAATCCGACTACATCTCCGCCCAGACCGTCGTCTGCGGCGGCGGCTACATCGTCTGAGGTCCCGCCATGCAGCGCACCATCTTCGAGCCCGACCACGACGCCTACCGCGAGAGCGTCCGCACATTCCTCGCCAGGGAGGTCACGCCGCACTACGAGGAGTGGGACCGGGCGGGCCTCGTTCCCCGTGAGCTCTTCACCAAGGTCGCCGAGCTCGGCCTGTTCGCCGCCGTCCCCGAGGAGTACGGCGGCGCCGGGATCGACGACTTCCGCTACAACAGCGTCTTCATCGAGGAGGCAGCCCGGGTCGGCGTGTCTCCGGCGACGCTGGGGCCCGGCCTGCAGGCCGACGTCTGCATGCCCTACCTGCTCGAACTCACCAACGAGGAGCAGCGCGAGCGCTGGCTGCCCGGAGTCGCGAGCGGCGAGCTGATCACCGCGATCGGCATGACCGAGCCGGGGACGGGCTCCGACCTGTCGGGCATCCGGACGCGGGCCGTCCTCGACGGCGACCACTACGTGATCAACGGGGCCAAGACCTTCATCACCAACGGGATCAACGCCGACCTGGTGATCACGGCGGTTCGCACCGGTGAGCATCCCCACAAGGGACTCAGCCTGATCGTCGTGGAAGCCGGCACACCCGGCTTCGAGCGCGGCCGGAACCTCGAGAAGATCGGGATGCACGCCCAGGACACGGCGGAGCTCTTCTTCACCGAAGTCCGCGTTCCGGTGGCGAACCGGCTCGGCCGCGAGGGCGACGGGTTCTTCGGGCTGACCGCGAACCTGCCCAAGGAGCGCCTGTCCATCGCGGTCGGCGCGATCGCGCAGGCCCAGGCGGCCCTGGACTGGACGCTCGAGTACGTGCGGTCCCGCAAGGCCTTCGGCACGTCGATCGGTTCCTTCCAGGCGACGCGCTTCCGCCTCGCCGAGCTCGCCACCGAGATCGACATCACCCAGCACTACGTCGATCGCAGCATCCTCGAACTCAACGACGGGACGCTCTCGCCGGTGGACGCGGCGAAGGCGAAGCTGTGGTCGACCGAGTTGCTCGGCCGGACCGTGGACGCCTGTCTGCAGCTGCACGGCGGGTACGGATACATGCTCGAGTACCCCATAGCCAGGGCGTATGCTGACGTGCGCGTCTCGCGGATCTACGGCGGGACCAGCGAAATCATGAAGGAGATCATCGGCCGCTCCTTGGAACTCGGCTGACGCTGAGGAGGCGGAGCCGGGTGCCGCAGCGACCGCAGCCCGGGACCCGGCCCGCCAACCGACGCTCGCTCATCCTCGAAGCCGCCACCGCTCTCTTCGCGACGCGCGGCTACGAGCATGTGTCCATCAGTGACATCGCCGCGGAAGTGGCGGTGGGCCCGTCGGCCCTCTACCGCTACTTCCCGGGCAAGGAGCAGTTGCTCGCCGAGGTGATCGGCCACGTCGCGGACGAGTTCACCACCATGCTCGCCGAACGCGCCGAGGAAGCCGGGGACACCGACATCCTGACGTGGTGCGCCGCCTTCGCGCTCGACCACCGGACCACCGGGGTGCTCTTCGAGCGAGAGGCACGCCATCTGTCGCCCGACACCTATGCGACGGTACTCGAGCGCATCCGGGCGGCACGCTCGGCGTTCGCCGCTGCCGTGACCCGAAGCGAGCCGGACGCCGACCCCACCGCCGCCCGAGCCGCGCTCTCCGTCATCCTGAGCCCGTCCTTCCATCGGGCGTCACTCCCGCGACCGGCTTATGAGCGTTACCTCGCCGCGCTGGCCCGCCGGACGCTGGCCGCCGCGCTGCCGCCCGCGCCGGGACCGGCCGTCGAACCGGCCGGCCTGCTGCGCTCCTCCACCCGCGACGCGCTGGTGACGGCCGCTGTCGGGCTCTTCGCCGAACGCACCTACGCGAGCACCGGCATGGAGGACGTGGCCGCGGCAGTCGGCATGGCGCCCTCCAGCCTCTACAACCACCTGCCCAACAAGAGCGACCTGCTGCTCACCGCACTGACCCGCGCCGACGGCTACCTCCAGTTGACCTTGGACGGCATCCTCGCGCGGTCGTCCGACGCGATGTCGGCCCTGGGGTCACTGGTCGACTCCTACGCCGCGTTCGCCGTCCAGTTCCCCGCTCTGGTCGACGTCCTGGTGACCGAGGTGCGGAATGTGCCCCGCGAGAGCGCGGAGGCCCTGCAGAAGGCCCAGCGCGAGTACGTCGGCGAGTGGGTGCACCTGCTCCGGCAGCAACACCCCGATCTCGATCTGCCCACCGCGCGCGTCACCGTTCAGGCCGCGCTCATGATGATCAACGACATGTCGCGCTCACCGAGTCTGCGCTCCCGCTCCGACGCCGTCCCTGCTCTGAGCAGGCTCGGGCGCGCGGTGCTGTCGGTCCCGACAGCAGGCGCTTGAGCAGCACGGCCGCCGATGCCGGCGCCCGGCCGTGTCCGTCAGCAGGATGTGAAGTACCGGGTCGTGTCCCGGAACAGACTCTTGATCAGCAGGGCATTTCCGCCTTGCCCCAACCGGCCGAGAGCCGTCGGCTCGGCGGCCACCTTCCAGGTGAAGCGGCAGGTGGTGTCACTTGTGGGCTCGATGTCGTAGTACTCGCCGAACCGCTTGAACAAGGGCAGGTTCGCACGGGTGATGTGGAAGGCCTGGCGGCGGCCCTCCTCCCACAGGAAGTAGCGCTCGTCCGCCTGCAGAGCGCCGAAGACGCCGACATGGCGCGTCGTGCCGATACCGAAGGGCCGCGGCGAGGTCCATGAGATCGTCAGTCCACGGCACCAGTGCATGGGGCGTTCCGAGATGTCGCGCCACACGTGGGCGGCCGGCTTCCCGATCTCCCAGGTCTTCGCGAACCGCGTCGGTGCGCTGTCGAAGAACGACTCGTCGATCGAGGCGAGTGTCGCCACAGAAATCTCCGTTGAAGTAGGTACAGAAAGCCGATGCTCCGCAGTCCCTCTGCTGCGGAGCATCGGCCGGATCTTGGGGATGCGCGGATCGTCTATTCGGCGACCGGGACCTCAGCCCCGTCGAGGAGTTCGGCGCGAGGAACGCCCAGGTCGGTCAGCGCCTGGAAGAAGCGCGGCATCTGAATCCAGTCCTCGGGGCAGAAGACACCGGCCTCCGACTTGCCGTCCTCCAGGAGCATGAGCGCCCCGGCGGCCGCGCACAGCCCGGTGCCCTGGCCCAAGCCCGACCAGAGGACGGTGTCCGGGCCGCTCACCGGGCTGCGGCGCTCGACCGTGACCCGCTGACCGTCCTTCAGGCCCGTGGCCCGGGCGGCCCATCCGGTGGAGTACGGCTCGTGCTCGCCACGGAAGAGTCCGGCGAGCACCGCCTGCGTCTCCTCCTCGGCGACCTCACCGGCGGCGACCTGCTCGGCCAGAGCGCGCATCACCGCGGGCCAGACCTTCATGGACGCCGGCTCTTCGTCGAACAGGTCCTGGAGGAAGAGAACGGATTCCTCCGCGGTGAACTCACCACGGTCGACGCCCTGACCCACACCCTTGAAGATGCCGTTCACCGCGCCGTAGGCCAGCCCTCCGAAGATCCGGATCTCCCGCGCCTCCGGGTACTTCCGCGGGAGCGTCACCACCTCCGGGTGGGCGCACTCGTAAATCCGCACGGTCCGGTCCGCGAACTCCCAGACCCGGCTGTCGACGTAGGCGGGCACCTTGGCCGTCTGGCCGTTGCGCCAGCTCAGCGCCTCGCCGTGGACCGCGTGCACCCAGTGGCTCAGCGCCGCGTCCCCGTAGCGGTACTTGCCCTCGTCCCCGAGGTACCAGCCCAGCTCGATCTCCTCGACCTGGTCGAGCTCCGAGGCGGCGTCGGCGGCCAGGACGTTGATGTAGCCGGGCGACAGGCCGACTCCCGGGTACGCGCCGATGCCGGCCGCCGCCACCTCCTCGCTCAGGTCCAGGGCGGCGAGCGCCGCTTCGGCGTCATCGGAGTAGTCGAGGTAGTCGCACCCGGCGGCGATGCAGGCGCGCAGCACCGGCTCGGTCGTGCGCATGAACGGGCCCGCGCCGTTGACCACGAGCGTGGCCCCGGCAACCGCCTCCGCCACGGCGCGAGCGTCGAACAGGTCCACGCTGGCCATGGTGATCCGCTTCGGGTTCGGCAGCGTGTCCACCAGGTCCTGCAGGCGCTCGGTGTTGATGTCCGCGAGGACCAGGTCGAGTTCCGGCTTGGCCTGGGCAAGCCCCCGAATGGCCGCCGCCGCCATCTCTCCTGCGGCGCCGATGAACATCAGCTTCTGATTCGACATGGAGACTCCTTGGTTATATTGGATCTTCAGGAAGGAAGCGATACGTGCGCGTTCCGGGCGGTGTCAGCCTGCCGCGGGGATCGAGATGACGTACTCGGGCGAGACGACGATCTCGGCCGGTGCACCGTGGGCCTCGAGCGTGGCGAAGAGCTCCGCCGGCACCACCCAGTCCTCGGGCGACTGCACGCCGACGGGAAGCGTGTTGGAGAGCGCCAGGCTGACGAACGCGGCCGTGCACGCGCCGGTGGCGTCGGCCATCGACTTCCAGCCGTCCTCCGCGTAGCCCAGACGACGGGTGACGGTGCAGGGGCGACCGTCCTTCGTACCCGTGGCCGTGACGCCGATCATGCCGAGGAAGGGGACATGGTCGCCCTGGACCGCGGCGCGCAGGACGGCGAGCATCTCCTCGATGTCGACCTCGCCCAGGAGCACCTGGTCCCACATCCCGGCGAGCGCGTACTTCCAGGCCTTGATGTCGGGCTCCTGGTCGGCGAGCACGGCCTGGAGGAAGCGCGTGGCCTCGGCCACGGTGAGGTTGTCGTCGCCGTAGGCGCCCTTGGCGAGACCCTTGAACATGCCCGTGAACGATGCCGGGACGAACCCGCCGAGGCAGCGGGCCGTCTGCAGCCCGGGGAAGCGACGCTGCAGGGTGATCGGCTCCGGGTGCGCCACCTCGTAGACGCGGAGCGGTCCGACGGCCGGGCCCATGTCGACGATCTCGGAGTGGCCCAGGTGGACGCGGCGATCGGCGGGATGCTCAGCTCGGCGATCGGCGTGGCCATCAGCCCGCTGCCGCTGATCGCCCTGATCCTGATGCTCGCCACACCCCGCGGCCGAGCCAACGGCATCGCCTTCACCCTCGGCTGGATGATCACCCTGGCCGTGGTCGGATCGCTCATGCTTCTGATCGACATCGCCGCGCACGCGCGCGGCGAGGATGGCCCGGCGGCCTGGGTCATCTGGCTGGAACTCGGCCTGGGCGTCCTGTTCGCGGCACTGGCGGTCCAGCAGTGGCGCAGCCGGCCCCGCCCCGGGCGGCCTGCGACGACCCCGGCCTGGATGACCTCGCTGGACTCGGTGACGCCGGGCAAGGCGTTCCGCCTGGCCGCGCTGCTGTCCGGGGCCAACCCGATGAACCTGCCGCTTACCGTCGGTGCAGCGGCCATCATCGGCGGCGCGACCGACAGCACCGGGGCCCGGGTCGTGGCGCTGCTCCTCTTCGTCCTGATCGCCTCGAGCAGCATGCTGGTGACGCTTGGTGTATACCTACTCGGCGGGGACAGGGCGGCGGCCACCCTGGAGGGCCTGAAGGCCTGGATGGCAGCGCACGGCGCCGCGGTCATGACCACGGTGCTGGCGCTGCTGGCCGTCACGTACATCGGCGACGCGATCGGCGCGCTGGGCTGAGGACCCGGGGCAGCCGTACCGCCTTCGCCAGGTTCGCATCGATCAGCCCCTCGCGCACCGCAGCGTAAAACGCCGTCCGCAACGTCGCATGAATCCGCTGCACCGTGGCGTCCGTGACCGGACGGCCCCACACCAGCGCTGGACCCCCGCCAGCATCGCCTCCACCTGCCGGGCGCTCAGCGCCGCCGGCGGCGCCGCCCCGAGATACGGGATCATGTGGTTGGGACGCCTAAAGGCACCTGCCACTCACGCAGGGCATTGAAGTGCCCCAGCAGGTACTCCTCGGGCCACCGACGATCT
>NZ_JBSGDB010000174.1:0-16904 GCF_053602155.1 Streptomyces sp. NPDC004561 | reverse complement strand
GGTGGCGCTCGGCCTCATCGACCCGTGGCTGGCGGCCGTCCTCCTGGCCGGCGCGCCGGTCCTGGCCCTGCTGCTGCGCGCCTTCGCCCGTGACACCTCGGCCTGCGCGGCCGACTACCAGCGGACGCAGGGCAGGATCGCGGCCGCGCTCGCGGAGGCCGTCGACGGCCATCGCACCATCCGCGCCGCGGGCGCCGAGGACCGCGAGACGGCGCGCATCCTGACGCCGCTGCCCGAACTGTCGACTGCCGGGCACCGGATGTGGCGGGTGCAGGGGCGGGCGGCCGCGCAGGCGGTCACGGTGGCGCCGCTGCTGAACCTGGGGGTGCTGGCGGTGGCCGGACTGCTGCTGGCCCGGCACCGCCTGTCGGTGGGCGAGGTGCTGGCCGCCTCCCGGTACGCGGTGCTCGCCACGGGCGTCGGCGTGCTGGTCGGGCAGCTGGCCGCGCTCGGCCGGGCCCGCGCGGCGACCGGACGGCTCGCCGAGGTACTGGCCGAGCCCTCCCCCGCCCACGGCACCCGGCGGCTGCCGGCCGGCCCCGGCCGGCTGGAGCTGCGGGGCGTGACCGCCGCGCGGGGCGGGCGTGCCGTCCTGGACGGCGTGGACCTGGTCGTGCCGGGCGGCTCGACCCTCGCCGTCGTCGGCCGCTCCGGCACCGGCAAGTCGCTGCTCGCGGAGCTGGCCGGCCGGCTCGCCGACCCGGACGCGGGCGAGGTCCGCCTCGACGGCGTCCCGCTGCGCGACCTCGGCCACGCCGAGCTGCGCCGTGCCGTCGCCTACGCCTTCGAACGGCCCGCCCTGCTCGGCACGACGATCGAGGACACCATCGGGTTCGGCCTCGCCGCGCCCTCCCCGGCCGCCGTCCGCTCGGCCGCCCGCCGGGCCCGCGCCGACGATTTCGTCCGCCGCCTGCCCGACGGCTACGCGACCCGCTGCGCGGACGCTCCGCGCTCCGGCGGCGAGTCCCAGCGTCTCGGCCTGGCCCGCGCGTTCGCGCACGGCGGCCGGCTGCTGGTCCTGGACGACGCCCTCTCCAGCCTCGACACGGTCACCGAGCACCAGATAGCCGGCTCGCTGCTCGCCTCCGGACCGGGCCCGACCCGCCTCCTGATCGCCCACCGCGCGGCGACCGCGGCCCGCGCGGACGCGGTCGCCTGGCTGGACGCGGGCCGGGTGCGGGCGGTGGGACCGCACCAGGAGCTGTGGCGGGACGCGGAGTACCGGGCGGTGTTCGCGGACGGCACGGAGGAGCCGGTGTGAGGGACATACTCGCGGTCCTGCGGGCGCGGTGGCGGGTGCTCGCCCGCCTGGCCGCCTGGTCCGTGCTGGAGGCCGGGCAGACCTTCGTGCTGGGGTACGCCCTCGCGCGGGCGCTGGACGCCGGGTTCCTGGCCGGGGACACCCGGACGGGTCTGCTGTGGCTGGGGGGCGCGGGACTCGCCGTGGGCGTCGGGGCGTACGGCACCGGGCGGGTGTACGGCGTGGTCGCCGCGCTGGTGGAACCGGTACGGGACCGGCTGGTGACGGCGGTGGTCGCGCGCGGGGTCCGGGAGGCCGACACCGGGGCGCTGTCCGGGCTCACCCAGCAGGTGGAGCTCGCCAGGGACAGCCTGGCCGGTCTGGTGATGGTCTCCCGCTCGTTCGTGTTCACCGCCGCCGGCGCGCTCGTCGGCCTGTTCTCCCTGGCCCCGCTGCTGCTGGCGGTCGTGGTGCCCCCGCTGCTCGCCGGAGTGGCGCTGTTCGCGGCGACGCTCCGGCCGCTGGCCCGCCGTCAGGAGGCGTTCCTGGCCACCGACGAGGCACTGGCCGGGGAACTGGGCGCCGTGTGCCCCGGGCTGCGGGACGTCACGGCGGCCGGGGCCGAGGCGCGGGTCGCCGCGGACACCGGGGAGCGGATCGCGGCGGAGCAGCGGTCGGCGCGTGCCCTGGCCCGCTGGAGCGTGGCCCGCGTGGCGGCGCTCGCGGTGGGGGGCCAGCTGCCCGTGGTGCTGCTGCTGGCCGCCGCCCCCTGGCTGCTCGGTCACGGCGTCACGCCGGGCGCCCTGGTCGGCGCGCTGGCCTACGTCACCCAGTCCCTGCTGCCCGCCCTGCAGAACCTGGTCCACGGCCTCGGCACCAGCGGCGCCCGCCTGACGGTGGTGTTGCGCCGCCTCACGGCATCGCCGAGGGAGCGGCCCAAGGCCGTACCCACGCAGTCCGGGCCGCCCGTCGGCGTCGGGCCCCCGGCCGCGAAAGCACCGGCGGACGCGTCCCCGAGCGGGCAGCCTCCGGCGGACGAGCGAAGTCCGCGCCGACTGGACGATGGCGGAGACAGTCCGCTTCAGCTGGACACTCCGTCGGACGACGTGCGCAGCGCGCGGCCGTTGGACACTCCGTCCAATGACGGACGCACACCGGGTCGGCCGGACACACCGTCGTACGACGGACGCACACCGGATCAGCTGGACACACCGCACGACGGACACAGTCCGCTGCGGCTGGACACGCCGTCGAATGACGTGCGCAGTCCGCACCCGCCCGGCACCCCGTCCGATGACGGACGCACTCCGCACCAGCCCGACACGCCGTCCAACGGCGGGCGCAGCACCCACCGGCCGCCCCCGTCGCCGGAGGCGCTCGGTCCCGTTCCCGCGTTGTCCCTCGCCTCCGTCACCTTCGCCTACGGTGCCGCGAGCGAGCCCGTGCTGGACGGGCTCGTGCTCGATGTCCCGGCGGGCGGGCATCTGGCCGTCGTCGGGCCGAGCGGGATCGGGAAGTCGACGCTGGCGGGGCTGGTGGCCGGGCTGCTGCGGCCCGGGCGGGGCACGGTGCGGGTGTACGGGCACGGCGTACCGGCCCCGGAGGCGGCCGCGCTGCGGGTGCTGGTGCCGCAGGAGGCGTACGTCCACAGCGGGACCCTCGCCGAGAACCTGGCCCTCTTCCGCCCCGGCCCGGTGCCGGAGGCGGAGCTGCTGGCGGCCGCCGAGGCCATCGGGCTGGCCCCGCTGCTGGAGGCGCTGGGCGGCCCCGGCGGCCGGGTCGATCCGCCGGCCCTGTCGGCGGGTGAGCGGCAGCTGATCGCGCTGACCCGGGCCTATCTCTCGCCCGCCCCGCTCGCCCTGCTGGACGAGGCGACCTGCCATCTCGACCCGGCGGCGGAGGCGCGGGCGGAACGGGCCTTCGCGGCGCGCCCGGGCGGCACGCTGGTGGTCGTCGCGCACCGGATCAGCTCCGCCCGCCGCGCCGACCGGATCCTGGTCATGGACGGCGCGCACACGGCCTGCGGCACGCACGACGAACTGTTGCGGACCTCTGCCCTGTACCGGGACCTGGTCGGCGGCTGGACGGCCCGGCGCGCGCCGCTGGCCCGCTAGGGGGTCACACCCACCCCTCCCCCCGGGATATTCGGATCGCGTCGATCCGGTTGCGGGCTCCCGTCTTGCGGGTGATGGCGGCCATGTAGTTGCGGACCGTGCCGTGGGACAGGTGCAGACTGCGGGCGATCTCCGCCATGGACGCTCCCCCGGCCGCCAGGGAGAGTACGCTCAGCTCGCGTCTGGTCAGCGGCATCTCGGCCGCCTTGAGGAAGCCGAAGCCCAGCGAGGCATCGATAAAACGTTCCCTCTCCGCGACGGACCGTATGGCGCGCAGCAGCCGGTCCGGTGAGCCCGCCTTGTCGACGAAGCCCAGCGCGCCCGCCTCGGCGGCCCGCTTCAGCAGGCCCGGCCGGCTGGCGTCGGCCAGCACCACGAGCGCCGGCGGCCTGCCGATGCCGGGCGGACACAGCTCACCCAGCGGCGGCGTCCCGTGGCCGGCCGCACAGTCCAGGTCCGCCGCGCACACGTCCGGACATAACGACCGCACCCGTGCGGCCGCCCCGCGCCAGGGCGTGTCGTCCACGTCGAGTCCGGGTTCGCCGCGCAGCCACTCCGCCAGGACCGATCGCACCAGACACGCGTCGTGCACCAGAACAACCCGGATCACTGTCCGCCCCCTCGGCTCGCCGTACTTCGTGAATCGTTCTCAGGTCTTGAGCGCGTGCCCCATTGTTGGCGGCCGTCACCGTTCGCGGGCGCGGAGATCCGGCCATCAAGTTGCGCGGGGGCGCACACAGGGCGCCCGTACGCCACCGCGCGCATCGACTGTGGGGGCATGGACGGGGGCGGCGGGGGTACCTGAACGCGTTCGCCGCAGAGCGCGCGGGCACCGGCCGGGACGGCCGCCGGGTGCGGTGCGGGGGTGCTCGCCGTGCGCCGGGCGCCGCCGCGAGGGAGTCTTGGTCCCTGAAGGACGAGTCCTGATCCTGGACGGATGCGACGCGCGGCCGGGCGAGGAGGTGGTCGGCGTGTCCGACGGGCCGGCGCTGGAGCAGGTCCCGACGCTCGCAGGGACGGCGGTCGGCCGGCCGCTGCTGTCGGTCACGCTGGCCGCCATGCTGGAGGAGGTGCGCGCCCACTCGGGCGCGGTGTACCTGCTCAGACCCGATGAGCCGGTGCTCGAGATGGCCGTGCACGCGGGACTGCCGCGCGCGTTCGCCGCGCCGTGGGAACGGGTGGGACTGAGCGCGCCGCTGCCGGTCGCGGACGCGGTGCGGGAGCAGCGGCTGGTGTGGGTGGGCGGCGAGGAGGAGATGGCGCGCCGCTATCCGCGGATCGCGGTGGTGCTGCCGTACCCGTTCGCGCTCGCCGCGCTGCCCGTGGCGACCGCGAGCAGGGTCCACGGCGCGGTGTTCGTGACCTTCCCCGGGTCCCATCCGCCGGAGCTGTCCGGCGGGGAGCGGCTGCATCTGACGGCGGCCTGCGAGCGGCTGGCCCTGCGGCTGGAGCGGGACGCGGAGGCGGGCCGGCGGCTCGCCCACGAGGCCGACGTGGTCGAGGCGCCGCTGGCCGGCCGGGCGGACGCGCTGGGCTCGGTGGAGGCGGTACGGCTGGTGGCCCGGCTGCCGTACGGGCTGATGGCGCTGGATCTGCACGGCCGGATCTCCTTCGCCAACGCGGCGGCCGCCGAGCTGCTCGGGGTGGCGGTCTCCGATCTGCTCGGCACCTTGCCCTGGGTGGCGATCCCCTGGCTGAACGACCCGATGTACGAGGACCGGTACCGGGCGGCGCTGCTCAGCCAGGAGGTGACGTCGTTCGTGGCGGTCCGGCCGCCGGGCGAGTGGCTGTCGTTCCGGCTGTATCCGAGCAGGACCGGACTGAGCATGCGTGTCAGCCGGACCCGGGCGGTGGCGGAGATGGCGCAGGGCGGCGCCCCGGAGACGGGCGGTCCCGCTCCGTCCCGGCTGGTGACGATCTCGCAGGTGCTGAGCCTCGCGGGGGCGCTGACCGAGGCGGTGGGCGTGCAGGACGTGGTGCAGCTGGTCTGGGACGAGGTGGCCCCGTCGGTCGGCAGCCAGGGGATGGTGATCCTCGGGTCCCAGGCCGGGCGGCTGCACCTGCTGGGTCATCACGGGTACGCGGACCCGCGGGTCGTGGAGCGCTTCGACGGGCTCCCGCTGAGCGAGCGGACCCCGGGCACGCACGTGCTCAACAGCGGGGTGCCCGCCTTCTTCGACTCGCAGGAGCAGCTCGAACGGCTGTACCCGAACCGGCAGGAGACCCCGGACGGCTTCGCCGCCTGGGCGTACCTGCCGCTGATCGCGTCCGGGCGACCGGTCGGCACCTGTGTGCTGGCCTACGCCGAGCCGCATGTCTTCCCCGCCGACGAGCGGGCCGTGCTGACCTCCCTCGGCGGGCTGATCGCACAGGCCCTGGCGCGGGCCCAGCTCTACGACGCCAAGCACCGGCTGGCGCACGGGCTGCAGCAGGCGCTGCTGCCGCACTCACTGGCGCGGCTGCCGGGCATCGAGGCGGCCGCCCGCTATCTGCCGGCCACTCACGGCATGGACATCGGCGGGGACTTCTACGACCTGGTGCCGGCCCGGCCGCTGCCGGCGGCGGTGATCGGGGACGTCCAGGGGCACAACGTGACGGCGGCCGGCCTGATGGGCCAGATCCGCACCGGGGTCCGCGCGTACACCACGGTCGGGCAGGACCCGCAAGAGGTCATGAGCAGCACCAACCGGCTGCTGATCGACCTCGGTGCGGACCTGTTCGCCAGTTGTCTGTATCTGCGGCTCGATCCCGCGTGCGGGCGGGCCGTCATGGCGCGGGCGGGGCATCCGCCGCCGCTGCTGAGACGGCCGGACGGGCGGGTGCGGGTGCTGGACCTGGCCGGGGGCCCGCTGCTGGGCATCGACACGTCGGCGGTGTATCCGACCACCGAGGTCTCCCTCACGCCCGGCTCGGTCCTCGTGCTGTACACGGACGGCCTGGTCGAGTCCCCCGATGTCGACATCGAGGACGCCCTGGTCGACCTGGGCGCGCTGCTCGCGGAGGCCGGCGACCGGCCGCTGGAGAGCCTCGCGGACGAGGTCGTCCGGCACAGCGTGGCGGCCGGGCAGCGGGCGGACGACGTGGCCGTGCTGCTGCTGCGGGCGCGCGACGACGGCTGACGCGCGCACCGTGGTCCGGCCCTCCCGCCGGAGGACCGGACCGTCCCTGCCCACCGGAACCGCGGTGAGGCGGGCAGGGGTTCGGGGTGCCGGCTCAGCCCGTGGAGGTGAGCGACGAGCCGTCGCCGGCCGAGCCGCTGCCTGCGGGTGCGCTGCCGGCGGGAGCGCTGGCGCTGCCCGCGGGGTCGCTCGCCGCGCCACTGCCGGACTGGTCACCGGCCGAGGCCGACGGAGCGGCGCTGCCCGCGCCGGACTGGCCACCGGCGCCGGAAGCGCCCGACTGGTCGCCCGCCGAGGCCGACGGGGCGGCGGAGCCGGACTGGCCCCCGGCGCCGTTGCCCGCGTTGCCGCCGTTGTTACCGCCGTTGTTGCCGCCGTTGCCGAGGGTGGCGCCGGTGGCCTGGAGGGCCGCGGTGACCGGCTGGAAGAAGGTCTCGCCGCCGTTGGTGCAGTCGCCGCTGCCGCCGGAGGTCAGGCCGACGGCGCTGCCGTCCTGGGTGAACAGGGAGCCGCCGCTGTCGCCGGCCTCGGCGCAGACGTTGGTCTGGATGAGGCCGTTGACGGTGTCGACGCCGCCGGGGTTCGTCTCGCTCTGGAAGTTGACCGTGGCGTCGAGGCCGGTCACCTGACCGTTGTGCAGACCGGTGGTGGAGCCCATCCGGAACACGGTCTCGCCGACCGTGGCGTCGGCGGCCTGGGTGATGTTGACGGTCTGGCCGTTGCCGACGTTGACCTCGCTCGCCGTCTGCGTGGCGGGGTCGTTGTACTTGACGAGGGAGAAGTCGTTGCCCGGGAACTTGGCCTGGTCGACGGTGGCGACGGGCTTCCCGTTCTGGGAGTCGGACCAGTCCTTGGCGGCGACGCCGCAGTGACCGGCCGTCAGGAAGGCGGGGCTGCCGTCGGAGGCTTTGACGTTGAAGCCGAGGGAGCAGCGGACCCCGCCGCCCTGCACCTGGGCGAAGATGGCGTCGCCGCCCGAGACGAGGGTCTTGAAGGCGCCGCCGGACTTCTTCAGGGTCGCCGTGCCGGAGCCGAGGCTGCGCACGGTCGACTGCAGTCTGTCCCACTTGGCGCCGGTGACGGAGCTGTCGGCGGTGACCTGGACCTTGTCGGTGCGCGGGTCGATCGCCCAGGAGGTGCCGGGGATCGTCGCCTTGGTCTTCAGGGTCTTCGCCGCGGCCTTGAGGTCCGCGGTGCTGTTGTTCACCTTGCGGACGACCGCGCCCGCCTTCTTCGCCTGGACGATCACGTTGTTGTCGCCGCTGACCACGTTGACGACGAGCTGCTTCTTGGCGCTGTCGTAGTAGGAGCCGGCCATGGCGCCGCCCAGTGCCTTCTGCAGCTGGGCGGCGAGGTTCGAGGCGTCCTTGGCCTTGAAGGTCTGCGTGCTGCCGGTGGCGCCCTGCGCCTGGTTCTTGTCCTGTGAGGCGTTCGCGTTGGGCAGCAGGAGGGCCGCCGCTCCGAGCGCCGCGACACCGCCCACCGCTATCGCGGCTTTGCGCTTGGGCATTCGCTTGTGACTCAACTTCTCGACCTCCTGGTGACGGGGGTCTGCCGCTCATGGGCAGTTCTGATCGGGGCGCCTGGATGGCCGTACGTACGCACCGGCCGCACGGTGTGTTCAATTCCGTTTCCCAACCGCCGTGGCGCGAGGGCGAATCGGCCATGCTCCGCGTGCCGCGCGCGGCGGCCGGGAACAATCCCCCATATGACGATGACCAGCGCCGAAGCCGACAAGATCCTCTCCGCCAACTTCGCCCCGTGGGTGCTCGATCTGGGTCTGACCGTCGAGTCGGTGGGCGAGGATCGCGCGGTCCTGCGTCTGCCCTGGTCGGACCGGCTGGCGCGGGAGGGCGGGGGTCTGTCGGGACAGGCGCTGATGGCGGCCGCCGACACGGCGACGGTGATCGCGGTGTCGGCCGCGCGCGGCGGCTTCGTGCCGATGACGACGGTGCAGCAGTCGACGTCGTTCCAGCGGGCGGTGACGGGTTCGGATGTCCTGATCGAGGCGGTCCTGACGAAGCTGGACCGCCGGACGGCCTTCGCGGACATCACCCTGAGCGACGCGGACTCGGGCGCGCTCGCGGCCCGGGCGAGCACCGTCTACGCGATCCTGGGCTGACACGCTCGGCTACTGATCCGTAACGTTCAGCTGCGGAGACGCACCGGAATCCCTGCTTCAGGGAATCTGCACATTGAATACTCAACCAAGTCACCACCGTCAGCGGATCTGCACATCCGCGCGCCCCCCTGCACGCCATTGGCGCGGAGTGCCGGATTCGCCGACGGGCGGGCAAGCCTTCGCGCGCGCCGATGCCGTGCGGCATGTGAAGGAGTCGCCGACACGACGTGCACACGCCTGCACGGATGGATCCACTCGCGGGCCAAGTTCCCTGGTGAGAGCACTGGTTGATTGGAAGCGCGCCCCTCGTGCGTGCTTTGATCCATCGCACCGCGGGGGTCCGACGGGCCCCGGAGACGGTGCCCGGCGCCCGCGGTCGCGGCCGTCCGTCTGACCCCAGAGGGGGCCGCTCTCCCCCTTGTGAATATCCATATGAAGGGAAGTTCCATCATGAACTCCACCCCCCAGGTCGAGACCGTCGAGATCTCGGACGCCGAGCTGGACAACGTCTCCGGCGGTCTTTCCGTGAACGCCCTCAACACCGTGACCGGTGCCGTCAACGGCATCGCCCCGGTTTCCGGCCTGGTCGACACCGCCGTCGGCACGACCGAGGGTGTCACCGGCCTGAACGTGGCCCCGGTTGCCGGCCTGGTCGCCGGTCTCTGATCGCGCCTCGTCGCATCGGTAGTCCCGGAGCCGTCCCTCGGCTCCGGGGCTCTCGGATGCCCTGAAACACCCGCGTCTCTCCCACAGGTGAGGGAAGTTCCGTGCAGTTCCGCCAACAGGCCCTCGCCAAGCTCCAGTCACCGGAGGAGCTGGACCTCCCGGTGCGTCTCGCCCGTCCGCAGGGCTGGCTCGCGCTGGGCGTCACCGTCGTCGTCATGGCGGCGGCCTCCGTCTGGGCGGTGACCGGGTCGGTCGCCTCCACGGTGAGCGCGCAGGCCATCCTCACCCACGGGCAGGGCAGTTACCTGCTGCAGAGCCCCGTGGCCGGGCAGGTCACGGCGGTCCTCGCCCGGCAGGGCGAGCAACTGCCCGCGAACGCCCCGGTCCTCAAGGTCCGTACCGCACAGGGTGATTCGGTGGTCCGCACGGTCGCCGCGGGCCGTGTCACCACGCTCGCCGCCACCATCGGCCAGATCATCCAGACCGGCACCAGCGTGGCCGCCGTCGAGAAGGCCGCCCGGGCCTCCGACCCGCTCTACGCGACCGTGTACGTCCCCGCCGAGAACGCCGCCGCCATCCCCGCGGGCGCCTCCGTGGACCTCACCGTGTCCTCGGTGCCGGCGCAGCGGTACGGCGTGCTGCGCGGCCGGGTGAAGTCGGTGGACCGCACCGCGCAGTCCGCCCAGTCCATCGCCGCGTTCCTCGGCGACAGCCAGCTCGGCGAGCAGTTCACGCACCAGGGCCGCCCGGTGGCCGTACTGGTCGAACTGGACCGGGCCACGGGCACGAAGAGCGGTTACCGGTGGTCCACCGCCGACGGACCGCCGTTCCGGCTCGACTCCATGACCCTCGCCTCCGGTTCGATCAGGCTGGCCGACCAGCATCCCGTCGATTGGCTGCTCCCGTGACCGTTCAGACCGGCGACCCCCGGCAGACCCGGGGCCGCAGACGGGCAGCCCCAGCGCGGCGCCCGGTCCCCAAGTCCCGCTCCGGCACGGTCCGTACCCCCACCGTGCTCCAGATGGAGGCCGTCGAGTGCGGGGCCGCCTCCCTCGCGATGGTCCTCGGCCACTACGGCCGGCATGTGCCGCTGGAGGAGCTGCGCATCGCCTGCGGTGTCTCCCGGGACGGCTCCCGGGCCAGCAACCTGCTGAAGGCGGCGCGCGGTTACGGCCTGACCGCCAAGGGCATGCAGATGGACCTGGCCGCCCTCGCCGAGGTGCGCGCCCCGGCCATCCTCTTCTGGGAGTTCAACCACTACGTCGTCTACGACGGCATGGGCCGCCGCTTCGGCCGGCGGGGCGTCCACATCAACGACCCGGCCAAGGGCCGCCGTTTCGTTCCCATGGAGGAGTTCGACGGCAGCTTCACCGGTGTCGTGCTGGTGCTGGAGCCCGGTGAGGGCTTCACCAGGGGCGGGCGCAGACCCGGCGTGCTCGGTGCGATGCCCGCCCGGCTGCGCGGCACCGCCGGCACCCTGCCCGCCGCGATGCTGGCCAGCCTGCTGCTGGTCGCGGTCGGCGCGGCCGTACCGGCGCTCAGCCGCACCTACATCGACATGTTCCTCATCGGCGGGCAGACCTCGCTGCTGGGCGTGCTGTTCGCCTCGATGGCCACCTGTGTGCTGCTCACCCTGGTGCTGACCTGGCTCCAGCAGGCCAACCTGCTGCACGGCCGGATCATCTCCTCCACCCTCTCCAGCGCCCGCTTCCTGCGCCATCTGCTGCGGCTGCCGGTGACGTTCTTCGCCCAGCGCTCCCCCGCCGACCTGGTGCAGCGCCTGCAGTCCAACGACCAGGTGGCGGAGACCCTCGCCCGGGACCTCGCCGCGGCCGGCGTGGACGCGATCGTCGTCGTGCTGTACGCGGTGCTCCTCTACACCTACGACCCGCAGCTGACGTTCCTCGGCATCGGCGTGGCCCTGCTGAACGTGGTGGCGATGCGGATGGTAGTACGGCTGCGCGCGACCCGGACGGCCAAGCTGCGCGCGGACACCGCCCGGCTGACCAACACGTCGTACACCGGGCTGCAGTTGATCGAGACGATGAAGGCGACCGGCGGCGAGGACGGCTACTTCCGCAAGTGGGCCGGACAGCACGCCACCACGCTGGAGGAGCAGCAGCGCCTCGGCGTGCCGAGCGCCTGGCTGGGAGTGGTCGCGCCGACGCTGGCCACCTTCAACAGCGCGCTGATCCTGTGGATCGGCGGCCTGCGCGCGGTCGAGGGGCACATCTCGGTGGGCCTGCTGGTCGCCTTCCAGGCGCTGGTCACCCGCTTCACCGCTCCCCTCACCCGGCTCAACGGCGTGGCGGGCCGCATCCAGGACTTCGCGGCCGACGTGGCCCGGCTGAAGGACGTGGAGAACTTCCAGGCCGACCCGCTCTACGCCCGCCCCGGCGCGGGTGACTCCACCCGACGGCTGCACGGCCACGTCGAGCTGGAGAACGTCACCTTCGGCTACAGCCCGCTGGACAAGCCGCTGCTGAGCGGCTTCGACCTGACCGTCGGCCCCGGGCAGCAGGTGGCGCTGGTCGGCGGCTCGGGCAGCGGCAAGTCGACCGTCTCCAGGCTGATCTCGGGACTGTACGCCCCCTGGGACGGGGTGATCCGCATCGACGGGCGCCGGCTGGAGGACATCCCGCGCGGCGCGCTCGCCGCCTCCGTCTCCTTCGTCGACCAGGAGGTGTTCCTGTTCGAGGGCTCGGTCCGCGACAACGTGGCCCTGTGGGACCCCTCGATCCCCGACGAGGCGGTGGTGGAGGCGCTGAAGGACGCGGCCCTGTACGACGTGGTGATGCGCCGGCCCGGCGGTGTCCACAGCCGGGTCGAGCAGGACGGCCGGAACTTCTCCGGCGGCCAGCGCCAGCGCCTGGAGATCGCCCGGGCGCTGGTGCGCGGGCCGAGCATCCTCGTGCTGGACGAGGTGACCAGCGCGCTGGACGCGGAGACGGAGCTGGTCGTGATGGACAACCTGCGCCGGCGCGGCTGCGCCTGTGTGGTGATCGCGCACCGGCTGAGCACGGTCCGCGACAGCGACGAGATCGTCGTACTGCAGCACGGCACCGTGGTCGAGCGCGGACGGCACGAGGAGCTGGTGGCGCGCGGCGGCGCGTACGCGGCGCTGGTCAGGGAGCGGTGAGATGACGTCCGTGCACGATGGCGACCTGGTCCTCGGCGCGCTCGGCTCGCTGGGCGCCCGGGTCGACTGCGCCGGTTTCAACCGACTGGACCTGGAGGGTCCGCAGGTGCTGTGGCTGGTCGCGGCCGGCGCCCTGGACCTGTTCGCGGTGGACGCCGCCCAGCAGGGGCACTGGCACCACCTCGGCCGGCTCGGGGCGGGCGCGCTCCTGCTCGGCCCGGTCGCCGGGCCCCAGCACACCCTGGTGGCCCGCCCGGTGCGGGACTGCGTGGTGCACCGGGTCAACCTGCGCGAGCTGTACCAGCCGGCCAACACCCAGACCTGGTCCTACGACGAGTACGGCAACCCGCAGTACGTGCCGCCCACGACGAGCCCCCTCGAGTACGCGCTCGCGCTGGGCGTCGGCCGGGGGCTGTCCGTCCTGTTCCAGGCGCCGATGGCCGAGGAGCGGACCCAGGCCCCCGCCGACGACGACGTGTTCTGGATGCAGGTGCCGCCCGGCAGCGTGCAGTACGGCTCGCTGTACGGCGCGGAGGCCGCCGCCGACCTGCTGATGGACCCCGCGCTGTGGCAGAGCATGGTCGACCAGCAGTACCGGCTGCTGACCGCCCTGGACCGCTGGATCGAGCAGCTGGAGCGCACCCACGAGACGCGCACGGCCGCCGGTATCAAGGCCGGTGAGGCCGTGCGCGCCGAGGCCGACCAGACTCTGCTGGCCTCCATCGGCAGGCGCTCGGCCCGCCGTACGACGGCCGCCGACGCCGACGCCACGTACGCGGCCTGCAAACTGGTCGCGGAGGCGGCCGGGATCGCCCTCGCCGAGCCGGCGCAGAGCGGCACCGAGAGCGAGCGGCTCGACCCGGTCGAGCGGGTGGCGCTGGCCTCGCGGGTGCGTACCCGTGCCGTCCGGCTGGACGGACGCTGGTGGCGGGAGAACGTGGGCCCGCTGGTCGGGCACCGGGCGCTGTCCGGGGCGCCGGTCGCCCTGCTGTGGCGGCGCGGCGGCTATGTGGCCGTGCACCCGGGCACCGGCCGGGAGACCCCGGTCGAGCGGGCGAACGCGGAGGAGTTCGAACCGCGCGCGGTGATGTTCTACCGGCCGCTGCCCGACAAGCGGCTGGGGCCGGTGGGCCTGCTGCGGTTCAGCCTGAGCGGCACGCGCGGCGACCTGCTCGGCCTGCTCCTCGCGGGGCTGGTGACGGTGGCGATCGGCGCGCTGGTGCCGGTCGCGACGGGCAAGGTGCTCGGCGAGTACGTGCCCCGGGCGCAGGCGGGCCTGATCGTCCAGGTGTGCCTCGCGGTGATGGTGAGCGGCGTGGTGGCGGCGGCCTTCACCCTGCTGGAGAACCTGTCCATCCTGCGGCTGGAGGGCCGTATCGAGGCGGCGCTCCAGCCGGCCGTCTGGGACCGGCTGCTGCGGCTGCCCACCCGGTTCTTCACCCAGCGCTCGACCGGCGAACTGGCCAGCGCCGCCATGGGGATCAGCGCGATGCGCCGGCTGCTGGCGGGCGTCGGGCCCGTGGTCGCCCAGTCGGTGACGGTCGGCGCGATGAACCTCGGCCTGCTGCTGTGGTACAGCGTCCCGCTGGCACTCGCGGCGATCGGCATGCTCGTCGTCATCGCGGCGGTGTTCCTGGGGCTCGGGCTGTGGCAGGTGCGCTGGCAGCGGCGCCTGGTGGTGCTCGGCAACAAGCTGAACAACCAGGCGTTCCAGACCCTGCGCGGCCTGCCCAAGCTGCGAGTGGCCGCGGCCGAGAACTACGCGTACGCGGCCTGGGCGCGGGAGTTCGCCCGCAGCCGGGAGCTCCAGCAGAAGGTCGGCCGGATCAAGAACCTCACCACGGTGCTCGGCGCGGTCTATCTGCCGGTGTGCACCCTGCTTATGTTCATGCTGCTGGCGGGTCCCGCGAAGGGCACGCTCTCGGCGGCGGACTTCCTCACCTTCAACACCTCGGTGACCATGGTGCTGACCTCGGTCACCCAGCTGACCGGCTCGTTCGTGTCGGCGGTGGCGGCGCTGCCGCTGTTCGAGGAGATCCGGCCGGTGCTCGACGCGACACCGGAGGTCCGCACGGCGAGCACCCGTCCCGGCCCGCTCTCGGGCGCGCTGGAGGCCCGCCGGCTGTCCTTCCGGTACGCCGACGACGGCCCGCTCGTCCTCGACGACGTGTCCTTCGCGGTCCGGCCGGGCGAGTTCGTGGCGGTCGTCGGGCCGAGCGGCTGCGGCAAGTCCACCCTGCTGCGTCTGCTCATCGGCTTCGACCGCCCGGTCTCGGGCAGCGTGCTGTACGACGGGCAGGACCTCGCGGCGCTCGACCAGTCGGCGGTGCGCCGCCAGTGCGGAGTCGTCCTCCAGCACGCCCAGCCGTCCACCGGTTCCATCCTGGACGTCATCTGCGGCACCGAGCCGTACACGCCTGAGGAGGCGATGGCGGCGGCCGAGATGGCGGGGCTCGCGGAGGACATCAAGCGGATGCCGATGGGCCTGCACACGATCGTCTCGGGCAGCGGGGCGGTCTCCGGCGGGCAGCGGCAGCGCCTGATGATCGCGCAGGCGCTGATCCGCCGTCCGCGGATCCTCTTCTTCGACGAGGCGACCAGCGCCCTGGACAACGACACCCAGCGCATCGTCATCGAGAGCACCCGCAAGCTGAACGCCACCAGGATCGTCATCGCCCACCGGCTGTCGACGGTGCTGGACGCGGACCGGGTGATCGTGATGGAGGACGGCAAGGTGGTCCAGCAGGGCTCCCCGGCGGACCTGCTCGCGGACACCGCGGGACGGCTCCACGAACTGGTGCGCCGGCAGCTGGCCTAGGCGGTCTGCTCCTCGTCGTCCGGATCGTCGTGGTGGGTCGGCGTCCAGTGGTGTTCGCAGAACCAGCGGCCGAACACGGCGCCCCCGTAGATGACGAACCCGACGCCGATGAGCCAGGACTCGACGACGAGCACGGTGCCGACCGCGCCGTAGCTCAGGGCGTTGGTGACGATGAGCGGGGTGAAGACGAGGTAGGAGAAAGCCCTGAGCCCGGCCAGCCCGATCACGGTGGCCAGGGCCCCCGGCAGCAGGTCGCGCCAGCGGATCTGGTCGCCCAGCAGGAAGCGCTGCCCCCACCAGAAGAACGCCACGCCGCTCAGCGTGGACACCAGGATCCGCTGGTAGCCGTGCAGCGCCGACTTCGTCGCCACCTCCTGGTAGAGGTACCCCGTCAGCACCACCAGCCAGGTCGCCTGCCGCCAGACCCGGTGCCAGGGCCCGGAGGCGAGGCCCCAGATTCGCTCGTAGGCGTTCTGCACGCTGCCCCCGAAGGACACGCCGAAGACGGCGAGCAGGACCGCGCTCCAGACGCTCGTGGTGCCGATGACGTTGCGCGGCGGGCTGATGACGTCGGTGAGCACGCGCGCGGACCGGCCGGACAGCCCCATGCCGTCGGTGAGCCAGGAGGCGAAGCCGCCCCGGACCAGCGGATCGGCGGCGGCGACCACGATCAGCAGCGGGGCCAGCGTGACCAGCGCCAGGGTGGCGAAGCCCATCGCCCGGTGCATCAGTTCCAGTTCACGCCCGTGTGTGAACAGGGACCGGACCCGAAGCCACTCCCAAGCGCGGTGCAGGCCGCGCCGCCACCGCCTCACGGCTCCTCCCGTCGCCGTCTCGCGCTCGCCGCCGTCCACGGCGGCGCCCCCTGCTGGTCGCCGAGGTGATCGCACGCCTCGGGTTCACTCTGGCACGGACCGGGCCGCCCGCCACCGAGGAGACCGCCACATGGGTCGGCCGGGACCCGCACGGCGGTCCCGGGGGTGCGACACAGGCCGGGGTTCGCCGGTTTGCCCGCGTCCGCACCGGAGAATCGGACCCCGTGCGTACTTCTGCCGAGGTGCCCCACGGGGAGCAGGTCCCGCCGAAGCGCGGCCGCCGCCGGACGCTGATCGTGAGCGCGAGCATGGGCGCCGGTCACGACACGGTCGCCGCCGAACTGGCCAGACGCGCCGAGGCGTACGGCCACGAGCCGTTCGTGGTCGACGTCCTCGCTCTGCTGCCCTGCGGCCTGGGGACGGGACTGCGCCGCGGCTACCAGGCGTCGGTCCGGCACGTCCCCTGGGTGTACGCGGGCGTCTACGGCGCGTTGCTGCGCGACGGCCCGGGGCCGCGCCCGAGCGGTGTGCCGCTGGCCCGGCTGGCCGGGGACCGGCTGCTGGCGCTCGCGGACCGCCTCGGCGCCGACGTGGTGGTGTCCGTCTTCCACCTGGCCGCGCAGCTGACCGGCCATCTCAGGTCCCGGGGGCGGCTGCGGGTGCCCAGCGCGGTCTTCCTGGTGGACTTCGCGGTGCACCGGCAGTGGCTGCATCCGGGCAACGACCGCTATCTGTGCCTCACGGAGGCGGCCGCGCGCGAGGTGCGCCGGAGTCTGGGCACGCCGGCCGTGACCACCGGGCCGGTCGTCGCGCCGGACTTCCTGGCGCCGGCCCCCGGAGCCGCCCGCTGGCGGGAGCGGTTCGACCGGCG
>NZ_JBSGDB010000173.1:0-17007 GCF_053602155.1 Streptomyces sp. NPDC004561 | reverse complement strand
GGAGCGGGCCCGCCGCACCGTGCTGGAGGAGCGCAGCCGTATCGCCCGGGAGCTGCTCGGCGTCACCCGGGAAGAGGTCGAGGCGGCCGACACCCACGACGAGGGCTGAGCCGGAGCGCTCGCGCCGGACGTGGAAGGGCCCGGCATCCTGGGGGTGCCGGGCCCTTCGCGTACCGCCTGTGCCGTGTCGCGCACGCTACGGCGTCACGTCCGGGTCACTCCGAGGGCGCCCAGTAGTCCGTGAGTGTGGCCCCGCCCGGCTCCAGGCTCTTCCAGGGGCCGTCGAAGGACAGCAGCGCGAAGCCGGCGGCGGGGAAGCCGCGGCGGTTCATCCGGTCGCGGGCGTCGCCCTCGTCCGAGCCGGCCAGGATGTCGGCGAGGCCGTGCACGCCCGGGTTGTGGCCGATCAGGATCACGGTCCTGACGTCGTCCGGGATCTCGTTGAGAACGGCGATCAGCTCGCCGGGCGAGGCCTCGTAGAGCCGCTCCTCGTAGACGGTTTTCGGCCGGTGCGCCAGTTCGTGGACGGCGAGCTTCCAGGTCTCGCGGGTCCGGGTCGCGGTGGAGCACAGGGCCAGGTCGAAGGTGATGCCGGTGTCGGTCAGCTTGCGTCCGGCGACCGCGGCGTCCATGCGGCCCCGCTCGGCGAGGGGGCGCTCATGGTCGGACACCTGTGGCCAGTCGGCTTTCGCATGCCGGAAGAGGGCGATCCTGCGGGGTTCTGCGACGCTCATGGGTCCCAGCTTCGCATGAAAAAGGGCACGTGGCGCAGGGAGTTGACATGCGGATTCGCCGCGGAGGGGGCACCGGGTCAGTGCGCGAGGAGCTGCTGGGCGCGCTCGACGAGGAGGGTGATGGCCGGGCCGTCGCCCGCCGCGTGGGCGTCCGCCGGGTTGAGTATCAGCAGCAGCAGCGCGATGAAGGCGAGCGCGGGCAGGGCGAGGGCCCACCAGGGCAGCCGGATGCCGACGCCGCCCGTGGTCGCCGGGTGGGGCCGGGAGTGGGTGCGGGCCGGCATGATCGCCTCCGTGGGTCTTCGAGCGGGTCCGTGACCGCCTCGCGCGGCCACATCTCGAAGCTACGGAACCGGGGGCCGCCAACCCATCCGGACTTCCACCCAGTTGACCCTGAGCCTTTCCCCCTAGGGGATGGTGGGGACAGCCCCACCATCCGCCGGGAGGGTGGCCGTCACGGGGACGCGAGGGTCGCGATGACGGCGATGATCACGAAGATGGCGAGGAACGAGCCGAAGACGAGCAGCATCTTCTTCTGGCCGTTCTGCGGGTTCGGGTCGAGCACAGGCTGCATGCGCACAGTCTCGCACCCTTCCTCCGCTTCCCCGCCCAGGGGGGTCAGCGCCGCGCCGCCTCGTCCTCCACCGTGCGGTCGCGGCCGGCCAGGAAGCCCACCGCCATCTGGGGCAGCATCAGGCCCGCCATCAGGGCGATCGGCAGGCCCCAGCCGCCGCTGTGCTGGTAGAGCACGCCGACCAGGAGCGGGCCGGGGATGGAGATCAGATAGCCGGTGCTCTGCGCGAACGCGGACAGCTGGGCCACGCCCGGGCCGCTGCGGGCCCGCATGCCGACCATCGTCAGGGCGAGCGGGAAGGCGCAGTTGGAGACGCCGAGCAGCACCGCCCAGGCCCAGGCGCCGCCGGCCGGCGCGAAGTACAGGCCGGCGTATCCGGCGAGCCCGCACACGCCCAGCACCAGCACGATCGGCCCCTGGTGGGGCAGCCGCGTGGCGACCCGCGGAATGACGAAGGCAAGCGGCACGCCCATCACCATGGTGACGGCGAGCAGCACACCCGCGGTGCCCGCCGGGACACCGGCGTCGCGGAAGATCTGCGCCATCCAGCCCATGGTGATGTAGGCAGCGGTGGCCTGGAGGCCGAAGAAGACGGCGAGCGCCCAGGCGGTACGGCTGCGGCTGATCCGCAGCGGGGGCTGCCCCTCCGGGGCCGCGGGCGACCGCCCGGGTTCCTGCGCGGGGGCGGCGCCGCGGTCCCGGACCAGCGGCAGCCAGGGCAGGACGGCCACGGCGGCGACGGCCGCCCAGACGGCGAGTCCGGGCTTCCAGCTGCCGCCCATGGCGTCGGTCAGCGGCACGGTGACCGCCGCCGCGACGGAGGTGCCGAGGGCGAGGGCCATCGAGTACAGGCCGGTCATGGAGCCGACCCGGTCGGGGAACCAGCGCTTGACGATGACCGGCATCAGCACGTTGCTGACGGCGATGCCCATCAGGGCGAGCGCGCTGGCGGCGAGGAATCCGCCGGTGCTCCCGACGTACGGGCGTATCAGCAGGCCCGTGGTGATGGCGGCCATGCCGGCGCAGACCACGGCGGCCGGTCCGAAGCGGCGGGCCAGGTGGGGCGCGGTCACGCCGAAGACCGCGAAGCACAGCGGGGGCACGGAGGTGAGCAGTCCGGCCACGCTGCCGCTCATGCCGAGCCCGCCTCGGACCTCCTCCAGGAGGGCGCCGAGGCTCGTGATGGCCGGGCGGAGGTTGATCGCCGACAGCACGATGCCGACGATCACCAGGCGGATCGCCCACGCGCGCGCGGGTCCCGCGGCGGGGGCCCTCTCGGCCGTGCTCGCCGCGGCGCCCGTACCGCGTTCGGTCGGTGACATCGCCGTACGGGTGTCCACTGTCCGGTTTTCCTCACTAGCCATGAGGCCATCATAGAATCATGGGATGATTGGCTGTACATGCCCGGGGCGCCCGCGTCCCGGCCTCTCGTGCGAAGGTGTGCCATGCCCCTGAGCCACCCGCGCCGTTCGGCGCTGTCCGAGCAGGTCATCGCGGCGCTGCGCAACCAGATCACGTCCGGCGAGTGGCCGGTGGGCGCCCGCATTCCGACCGAGCCGGAGCTGGTCGAGCAGCTCGGTGTCGCCCGCAACACGGTCCGCGAGGCCGTCCGCGCGCTCGCCCACAACGGGCTGCTGGACATCCGGCAGGGCTCCGGCACCTACGTCGTGGCGACGAGCGAACTCGCCGGCGTGATGCACCGCCGGTTCGCCGGCGCGGACCCGCGGCACATCGCCGAACTGCGCGCGACGCTGGAGTCCGCAGCCGCCAAGCTGGCCGCCGTGCGGCGCACCGAGAAGGACCTCAAACAGCTGGACGCGCTGCTCGTGCGGCGCGAGGAGGCCTGGGAGACGGGCGACGCGGAGGCCTTCGTGACGGCCGACGCCACCTTCCACCTGGCGGTGGTGGCCGCCTCCCACAACGACGTCATGACGGCGATGTACGCCGACCTCGGCGAGGTGCTGCGGGACTGGCTGCGCGCGGACGTCGGTGCGGAGCTGACGCCGGAGACGTACATGGACCACACGCTGCTCGTGGACGCGATCCGCACGGGCGACGCCGAGGCGGCGGCGACGGAGGCCGCGAGCTATCCGTTCCAGTGCCGTCCGGGCAGGGTCAGCCCACCTTCTGGTGACTGATCCACACCGAGCGGACCTCCTTCCAGCACCGTCCGGACAGCCGTACGGTCATGGCGGGCCCGGTGTCCACCGGAGCGCTGTCGGTGTCGATGTCCCACCAGCGGGCGCACTCGATGTGCAGGCGGACACGGTCGGTGTCGACATAGGGATTGTGGCAGTGGGCCACCACATGGGAGCCGCGGACGGTCGTCCGGCAGGCGGCGCCGAACAGGCTCGGCGCGGGCGGCTTTCCGTCGCTCACGCGCGCCTGGGGCATCGCGTCGTACGGCAGGGACAGCACCAGGGCGACGGCCACGGTCAGCGGGGCGAGGCTGCGGGACAGGCGCACAAGGGGACCTCCTCGGCCGGGCTGGGGGAGGGACGTGCCAGGTGAACGCGTAATCAGGGTGCGCCGCCCGCACGGCTGGGCGCCCGACCGGTGAGCCGAACGGGTGACGGGCCCGGCACGGGTGCGCCGCCGCCCCCGGACCCGGCACGCACGAGGCCCGCACCCCGGGAAGGGTGCGGGCCTCGTCGCTCGGGCCTCGGCGGTCCCGATCAGGCGCCGACGATCAGGCGCCGATCGCGTGCAGACCGCCGTCCACGTGGACGATCTCGCCGGTGGTCTTCGGGAACCAGTCGCTGAGCAGGGCGACGACACCACGGCCGGCCGGCTCGGGGTCCTTCAGGTCCCACTCCAGCGGGGAGCGGCTGTCCCACACGGAGGCCAGCTCGCTGAAGCCCGGGATGGACTTGGCGGCCATGGAGCCGATCGGGCCGGCCGAGATGAGGTTGCAGCGGATGTTCTGCTTGCCCAGGTCGCGCGCCATGTAGCGGTTGGTGGCCTCGAGGGCGGCCTTGGCCGGGCCCATCCAGTCGTACTGCGGCCACGCGAACTGCGCGTCGAAGGTGAGGCCGACGACCGAGCCGCCGTTCTGCATCAGCGGCAGGCAGGCCATGGTCAGCGACTTCAGCGAGTACGCCGAGACGTGCATGGCGGTGGCCACCGACTCGAACGGCGTGTTGAGGAAGTTGCCGCCGAGCGCGTCCTGCGGCGCGAAGCCGATGGAGTGCACGACACCGTCGAGGCCGCCCAGCTCCTCGCCGACCACGTCGGCCAGCCGGCCGAGGTGCTCGTCGTTGGTGACGTCCAGCTCGATGACCTTGGTCGGCTTCGGCAGCTTCCTGGCGATGCGCTCGGTCAGCGTGGGCCGCGGGAACGCGGTGAGGATGATCTCGGCGCCCTGCTCCTGCGCGAGCTTGGCGGTGTGGAAGGCGATGGAGGACTCCATCAGCACACCGGTGATCAGGACGCGCTTGCCCTCGAGGATTCCGCTCATGGTGATCAGTGACCCATTCCCAGTCCGCCGTCAACGGGGATGACGGCTCCAGTGATGTACGAGGCGTCGTCCGAGGCGAGGAACCGCACCGTCGCGGCGATCTCCTCCGGCTGCGCGTAACGGCCGAGCGGCACCTGCGACACGATGTTCGCGCGCTGCTCGTCGGTGAGCACCTTGGTCATGTCGGTGTCGACGAAGCCGGGCGCGACGACGTTGAAGGTGAGGTTGCGTGAACCCAGCTCACGGGCGAGGGAGCGCGCGAAGCCGACCAGGGCGGCCTTGGAGGCGGCGTAGTTCGCCTGCCCCGCGGAGCCGAGCAGGCCGACCACGGAGGAGATCAGGACGACGCGGCCCTTCTTGGCGCGCAGCATGCCGCGGTTGGCACGCTTGACGACACGGAAGGTGCCGGTGAGGTTGGTGTCGATGACCGAGGTGAAGTCCTCCTCGGACATGCGCAACAGGAGCTGGTCCCTGGTGACGCCGGCGTTGGCGACGAGGACCTCGACCGGACCGTGCTGGTCCTCGATCTCCTTGTAGGCCTGCTCCACCTGCTCCGGGTCCGTTATGT
This sequence comes from Streptomyces sp. NPDC004561, assembly GCF_053602155.1. Classification (NCBI taxonomy): domain Bacteria; kingdom Bacillati; phylum Actinomycetota; class Actinomycetes; order Kitasatosporales; family Streptomycetaceae; genus Streptomyces; species Streptomyces sp. NPDC004561. The sequence goes on along the minus strand of NZ_JBSGDB010000173.1, from coordinate 11,674 downwards.
CGCACTTGACGGCGAGGAAACCGGCCGGCGGCTCACCCGAGCGGTACGTGATCGCGACCTTGTCGCCGGCGTCGGCGAAAGCCCGGGCGATGGCGAGGCCGATGCCCCGGTTACCTCCGGTGACGAGAACCGAGCGGCTCAACGGATCACCCTTTCGATAGCGGTCTGCAGATGTCCGACAACCCGCCCGAACACCGGAATGACAGGCGGCTTCCTCGAAAACCTATCGGTACCGCCGCGCCCGTGGGCATTCGGGCACCGACAGTGGCGCGGGACAGTCCCTGTCGGGTCCCTACAGAATCTGCCGGTCCGGAACCGAAAGGGTGTGGTCCCCCGGGGCGCTCGCGCGACATGATCGGGTCGACAGGCCACGACAGCAGGGAGACCTCCGTGCCTCATTCCATCGACGAAGCCTTCACGGCGCTGCCGCTCAGGGCCCTGGCCGACGCCGCGCTGGCCCGCGCGCGTGCGCTCGGGGCCGAGCACGCGGACTTCCGGTTCGAGCGGGTGCGCAGCGCGTCCTGGCGGCTGCGGGACGCCAAGCCCGCGGGATCGTCGGACACCACCGACCTCGGGTACGCGGTCCGGGTCGTGCACGGCGGTACGTGGGGCTTCGCGTCCGGAGTGGATCTGACCATGGACGCGGCGGCGAGGGTCGCCGCGCAGGCCGTCTCCATGGCCCAGCTGTCCGCGCAGGTGATCAAGGCGGCGGGCTCCGACGAGAGGGTGGAACTCGCCGGCGAACCCGTGCACGCCGACAAGACCTGGATCTCCTCGTACGGCATCGACCCGTTCTCGGTGCCCGCCGAGGAGAAGGCGGCGCTGCTGGCGGACTGGAGCGCGCAGCTGCTCGCGGCGAACGGCGTCAACCACGTGGACGCCTCGCTGCTCACCGTGCACGAGAACAAGTTCTACGCCGACACCGCCGGGACCGTGACCACCCAGCAGCGGGTGCGGCTGCATCCGCAGCTGACCGCCGTGTCGGTCGACGAGTCGAGCGGGGAGTTCGACTCCATGCGGACCATCGCCCCGCCCGTGGGGCGCGGCTGGGAGTACCTGACCGGCACCGGCTGGGACTGGGACGCGGAGCTGGAGCAGATCCCGGAGCTGCTCGCCGAGAAGATGCGGGCGCCGAGCGTGGAGCCGGGCCTGTACGACCTGGTCGTCGACCCGTCCAACCTGTGGCTGACCATCCACGAGTCCATCGGGCACGCGACGGAGCTGGACCGGGCGCTGGGCTACGAGGCCGCCTACGCCGGCACCTCCTTCGCCACCTTCGACCAGCTGGGCAAGCTGACGTACGGCTCGGAGCTGATGAACGTCACCGGAGACCGCACCGCCGAGCACGGCCTCGCGACCGTCGGGTACGACGACGAGGGCGTCGAGGCGCAGTCCTGGGACCTGGTGAAGGACGGCACGCTGGTGGGCTACCAGCTGGACCGCAGGATCGCCCGGCTGACCGGGTTCGAGCGGTCCAACGGGTGCGCGTTCGCCGACTCCCCCGCCCATGTGCCGGTGCAGCGCATGGCCAACGTGTCGCTGCGGCCGGACCCCGCCGGGCTGTCCACCGAGGGCCTGATCGGGGGCGTGGACCGGGGCATCTACGTGGTCGGCGACCGGTCCTGGTCGATCGACATGCAGCGGTACAACTTCCAGTTCACCGGGCAGCGCTTCTTCCGGATCGAGAACGGGCGGATCACCGGGCAGCTGAAGGACGTCGCCTACCAGGCCACGACCACCGACTTCTGGGGGTCGATGGCGGCCGTGGGCGGTCCGGGGACCTATGTCCTCGGCGGCGCCTTCAACTGCGGCAAGGCCCAGCCGGGCCAGGTCGCCGCCGTGTCCCACGGCTGCCCTTCGGCACTGTTCCGAGGCGTCAACATCCTCAACACCACGCAGGAGGCCGGCCGATGAGCGCCCGCACGGAGTTCGGCCGGGGGTCCGGGGGTCGTCCCCCGGCGAAGCACAGTCTCGACACCACGCAGGAGGCCGGTCGATGAGCGCCCGTACCAACAAGCCGCACGAGGTCGTCGAGCAGGCCCTCGCGCTGTCCCGGGCCGACGGCTGCGTCGTCATCGCGGACGAGCAGTCCACCGCCAACCTGCGCTGGGCCGGCAACGCGCTCACCACGAACGGTGTGACCCGGGGCCGTACGCTCACGGTGATCGCGACCGTGGACGGCAAGGAGGGCACGGCCTCCGGTGTCGTCTCGCGCTCGGCCGTCACGGCGGACGAGCTGGAGCCGCTGGTCCGCGCCGCCGAGGAGGCCGCGCGCGGGGCCGGGCCCGCCGAGGACGCGCAGCCGCTGGTCACGGACGTGCCGCAGGCGCAGGACTTCACCGACGCGCCCGCCGAGACCTCCTCCGCGGTGTTCGCCGACTTCGCCCCGGCGCTCGGCGAGGCCTTCGCACGCGCGCGTGCGGGCGGCCGGGAGCTGTACGGCTTCGCCAACCACGAGCTGGTGTCGACGTACGTGGGCACGTCCACCGGACTGCGGCTGCGGCACGACCAGCCGACCGGCACGCTGGAGCTGAACGCCAAGTCGCCCGACCGCACGCGCTCGGCCTGGGCCGGCCGCTCCACCCGGGACTTCAAGGACGTCGACCCGGGCGCCCTGGACGCCGAGCTGGCCGTACGCCTGGGCTGGGCCGAGCGGCGCGTGGAGCTGCCCGCGGGCCGCTACGAGACGCTGCTGCCGCCGACCGCCGTCGCGGACCTGCTGATCTACCAGCTGTGGTCGGCGTCGGGCCGGGACGCGGCCGAGGGACGCACGGTGTTCTCCCGGCCGGGCGGCGGCACGCGGATCGGCGAGAAGCTCTCCGAGCTGCCCCTGACCCTGCGCAGCGACCCGAACGAGCCGGGCCTGGAGTGCCCGCCCTTCGTGGTCGCCCACTCCTCGGGCGGCGACCAGTCGGTGTTCGACAACGGCCTGCCGGCGCACGCCACCGACTGGATCGACGAGGGCGTGCTCAGGCATCTGACGACGACCCGGCACAGCGCCGCCCTGACCGGGCTGCCGGTCGCCCCGGCGCTGGGGAACCTGATCCTGGACGGCGGGAACGACCGCTCCCTGGAGCAGATGGTCGCGGACACCGAGCGCGGGCTGTTGCTGACCTGCCTGTGGTACATCCGCGAGGTCGATCCGGCGACGCTGCTGCTCACCGGTCTGACCCGGGACGGCGTCTACCTCGTGGAGAACGGCGAGGTGACCGGGCAGGTGAACAACTTCCGGTTCAACGAGTCGCCGGTGGAGCTGCTGCGGCGGGCCACGGAGGCGGGCCGTACGGAGCGGACGCTGCCGCGGGAGTGGAGCGACTGGTTCACCCGGGCCGCGATGCCCGCGCTGCGGGTCCCCGATTTCAACATGAGTTCTGTCAGCCAGGGCGTATAACCTCGTAGTCGGCTGTCACCCGACCGCCCCAGCATCCCGAGGAGACACGAGAACCGTGACGGACATCGTCGACGAACTGAAGTGGCGGGGGCTCATCGCCCTCTCCACGGACGAGGACGCACTGCGCAAGGCGTTCGCGGACGGTCCTGTCACGTTCTATTGCGGCTTCGACCCGACCGCGCCCAGTCTGCACCTCGGCAACCTGGTGCAGATCCTGACGATGCGCCGCATCCAGCGGGCGGGTCACCGCCCGCTGGGCCTGGTCGGGGGTGCCACCGGTCTGATCGGCGACCCGAAGCCCACCGCGGAGCGCACGCTGAACGCGCCGGAGACCGTCGCCCAGTGGGTGGAGCGGCTGCGCGCGCAGATCGAGCCGCTGCTGGACTTCGAGGGTCCGAACGCCGCGGTGATGGTCAACAACCTGGACTGGACCCAGGGCCTGTCGGCCATCGAGTTCCTGCGGGACATCGGCAAGCACTTCCGGGTCAACAAGATGATCGCGAAGGAGGCCGTCTCCCGGCGGCTCAACTCCGACGCGGGCATCAGCTACACCGAGTTCAGCTACCAGATCCTGCAGGGCATGGACTTCCTGGAGCTGTACCGGCGGTACGGCTGCACCCTGCAGACCGGCGGCAGCGACCAGTGGGGCAACCTCACCTCGGGCACCGACCTGATCCACCGGGTCGAGCCGGACGCCGTGGTGCACGCGCTCGGCACCCCGCTGATCACCAAGGCGGACGGCACCAAGTTCGGCAAGACCGAGTCCGGCACGGTCTGGCTCGACCCCGAGATGACCACGCCGTACGCGTTCTACCAGTTCTGGGTCAACGCCGACGACCGGGACGTCTCGAAGTTCCTGCGCATCTTCAGCTTCCGCTCCCGCGAGGAGATCGAGGAGCTGGAGCGGCAGACGGAGGAGCGTCCGCAGGCCCGGGCGGCGCAGCGCGCGCTCGCCGAGGAGCTGACGACGCTGGTGCACGGCGCCGGGCAGACGGCCGCGGTGATCGCCGCGTCCAAGGCGCTGTTCGGCCAGGGCGAGCTGGCGGAGCTGGACGAGAGGACGCTGGCGGCGGCACTGTCCGAGCTGCCGCACATCCGGGTCGCCGAGCCGGGTCCGGTGGTGGATCTGCTGGCCGAGGTCGGGCTGGTCGCCAGCAAGTCCGCGGCGCGGCGGACCGTGAAGGAGGGCGGGGCCTACGTGAACAACGTGAAGGTCGCCGCCGAGGACTCCGTACCGGCGCGGGAGGATCTGCTGCACGGTCGCTGGCTGGTGCTGCGGCGGGGCAAGAAGAACCTGGCCGCGGTGGAGGTCACCGGCGCATAGCGCCACCGGGGCGTGGGTGGTCCGCGAGACGCGGCTTCGGCCGTGGCTTCTCGCGCGTCCCCCGCGCCCCTTCTTCGTCCTCTCCGTCTTCTCTCTCGGGTCGCTGCCGGCTCAGGCGTGCTGTTTGCGCTTGCCGAGGGTCGCCATGTAGAGGGCGTCGACCACGGCGACGATGATGATCGCGGCCACGAGCTGGAAGATGTGCCGGGACCAGTCGATGCCCCGGGTCGACTCGACGCCGAGGGCACGGGCGACCGCGTTGCCCGCGATGGCGCCGAGGATGCCGCAGATGGTGGTCAGCCAGAGGGGGCTGTGCTGCTTGCCCGGGATGACCGCCTTGGCGATGAGGCCCAGCACGAATCCCACGATGATCGCCCACAACCAGCCCATGGCTGCCTCCTCGTACGGATCGACGTGAGCATCACGGTCAGTCTGGGTCGGTCCGCCGTTCGGCGCATGTCGGGTTCCGCCGTACGCGCGGGGGCCGGCGGCGTTGCCGCAGGCAGGGGACGACCCGGTCTCGTGGGCGGCGCGGCCGCGGCGTAACGTGGAGTTGTTCTGGCACCGGTTCCCCGCCGGGCCCGGACGGGAGTGCGGACCGGGGGGAGAGTCCGATGCGGGCGGATGGTGGATGGTGATGCGGAAACAGCACGGCGGCAACGTCCAGGTGTTCCGGATCACGGGAGCCCGGACGGGACTCGCCGAGGACGTGCGCGGCAGGCAGCGGCGCTATGTCATCTCGATGACGATCCGCACCGTGTCGGTGATCCTCGCGGCCACGTTGTGGAACGTCGAACGGTACTTCGCCATCGTGGCGCTGGTGGCCGGCGCGATCCTGCCCTACATCGCCGTGGTGATCGCGAACGCGGGCCGCGAGAGGCCGCCCTCCCTTCCCTCGACGTTCGTCACCGTGCCCATGCGCCCGATGATCAAGGCGCCCGAGGCCGAGGACGAGCAGGCGGAGACCGAGTCCGGGGACGCGCCGACGAACCCGGCGGCCGGTGTGCACGGTGAAGGGCCCGACCCCGGGTGACCACGGCGGACGTGGTGGAAGCGGAACGCGACCCCCCGTCAAGCTCAAGAAAAGCTCAGATCAATCGTGCTGTTCCGGTGCCGGGCGGTGGGGTCCCCGTGACATACTGCGTACGCGCTCCGCATCCCCCGTCGGAGCGACGGACCGACGCCGGGCAGCTCCCCCCGTGGCTGCTCGGCGTCGCCTTGTTCGGCCCCTTTTTTCGTGAGACGAACCCGAGACGAACCCGTGAGTGACGAGACCCCGATCTGCTCCGCCAAGGGCTGCCGTGCCGCCGCCCTGTGGGTGCTGGCGTGGAACAACCCGAAGATCCACACGCCGGAGCGGCGCAAGACATGGCTCGCGTGCGAGGAGCACCGCGAGCATCTGTCGCAGTTCCTGGGGGTGCGGGGCTTCCTGAAGGACGTCGTGGCGCTGGAGGAGTGGCAGGCGGCCGAGGAGTCCGGGGACGCCTAGGCTGCGACCGGAGTTCACCGGCTCGCGAGCGCCCGGCACGGCGCTAGCCGCCGATCGCCGACATGGGGCGGTCCGGCTGCACGAACGACGGGTCGTCCAGGCCCGCGCCCGCCTTCTTGCCCCACATCGCCAGGCGCCAGATGCGGGCGATCTCCTCGTCGGGTGCGCCGGAGCGCAGGGCCGTGCGCAGGTCGGTCTCCTCGGTGGCGAACAGGCAGGTGCGTATCTGGCCGTCGGCGGTCAGGCGGGTGCGGTCGCAGGCCGCGCAGAACGGGCGGGTGACCGAGGCGATCACGCCGACCCGGTGCGGGCCGCCGTCCACGAGCCAGCGCTCCGCCGGCGCCGAGCCGCGCTCCGCGGCGCCCTCGGGGGTGAGGTCGAAGCGGGTGCGCAGGGAGGCGAGGATGTCCCCGGCGGTGACCATGCCCTCGCGCTTCCAGCCGTGCTGGGCGTCCAGGGGCATCTGCTCGATGAACCGCAGTTCGTAGTCGTTCTCCACGGCCCAGGCCAGCAGGTCGGGGGCCTCGTCCGCATTCAGCCCGGGCATGAGGACCGTGTTGACCTTGACCGGGGTGAGGTCCGCCTCGCCGGCGGCCCGCAGGCCTTCGATGACGTCCTTGTGGCGGTCGCGGCGGGTGAGGGCCTTGAAGACGTCCGGCCGGAGGGTGTCCAGGGAGACGTTGACCCGGTCCAGGCCCGCCGCCTTCAGGGCGGCCGCGGTGCGCCGCAGGCCGATGCCGTTGGTGGTGAGGGACATCTGGGGGCGCGGGGCGAGGTCGGCGACGCGTTCGACGATGCCGACCAGGCCGGGGCGCAGCAGCGGCTCGCCCCCTGTGAAGCGGACTTCCTCGATGCCGAGCAGCCGCACCGCGATGTCGATGAGGCGGACGATCTCGTCGTCCGTCAGCAGGTCGGGCTTGGCCAGCCACTGCAGGCCCTCCTCGGGCATGCAGTACGTGCAGCGCAGGTTGCACCGGTCGGTCAGCGAGACCCTCAGGTCGGTGGCCACTCGGCCATAGGTGTCGACGAGCACGTGGGCCCCCTCCCTCTCCGGATCACTCATTCTGTGTCGGCTGCGAGCCTTCCGTCACCTGTGAGCCTACGTGACAGAACCGACAACGACAGCGGCCTGATCCCACGAGGTACGGCGCGGCCGCGTCGTAGGACCGTACAGTCCTGAACGACGCGGCCGTCCGTACGAACCTCAGTGCGCGCCCGTCCCGGTCAGGGACCGCACCTCCAGTTCGGCGTACTTGCCGGCGTCCGGGACCTCCTTCGACAACAGAGTGCCCACTGCGCCGAGCAGGAAGCCGACCGGGATGGAGATGATCCCGGGGTTCTCCAGCGGGAACCAGTGGAAGTCGACGCCCGGGAACATCGAGGCCGGGCTGCCGGACACCACCGGGGAGAACAGCACCAGGCCGACCGCGGTGACCAGGCCGCCGTAGATCGACCACAGGGCGCCCGTGGTGGTGAACCGCTTCCAGAAGAGGCTGTAGAGGATCGTGGGCAGGTTGGCGGAGGCGGCGACGGCGAAGGCGAGGGCGACCAGGCCGGCCACGTTGAGGTCGCGGGCCATGGCGCCGAGGAGGATCGAGACCGCGCCGATGCCGACGGTCGCCCAGCGGGCCGCGCCGAGCTCCTGTTTCTCGGTGGCCTGTCCCTTCCTGATGACGTTCGCGTAGATGTCGTGGGCGAAGGAGGAGGACGAGGCGAGGGTGAGGCCGGCGACGACCGCGAGGATGGTGGCGAAGGCGACCGCGGAGACGGTGGCGAGCAGGACGGCGCCCCAGTCGGAGTCCACTCCCCCGAGGTGCAGGGCGAGGAGGGGGGCGGCGGTGTTGCCCGCCTTGTTGGAGGCGATGATCTCGGCCGGTTTGATCAGCGCGGCCGCGCCGAAGCCGAGGGCGAGGGTCATCAGGTAGAAGGCGCCGATCAGGCCGATGGCCCAGATGACCGACTTACGGGCCGCCTTCGCGGTCGGCACCGTGTAGAAGCGGATCAGGATGTGCGGCAGGCCGGCGGTGCCGAGGACCAGGGCGATACCGAGCGAGATGAAGTCCAGCTTGGTGGTCCCGGTGGCGCCGTACTTCAGGCCGGGCTCCAGGAACGCCGAGCCCTTGCCGCTGTTGTCGGCGGCCTTGCCGAGCAGGTCCGAGAGGTTGAAGTGGAACTTCAGCAGGACCAGGAAGGTCAGCAGCAGCGCGCCGATGATCAGCAGCACCGCCTTGACCATCTGGACCCAGGTGGTGCCCTTCATGCCGCCGATGGTGACGTACACGATCATCAGGACGCCGACGAGGGCGACGATGCCGATCTTGCCGCCGTCGCTGGTGATGCCGAGCAGGAGGGACACCAGGACGCCCGCGCCGGCCATCTGGGCGAGCAGGTAGAAGATCGACACGACGATCGTGGAGGTTCCGGCGGCGGTGCGGACGGGTCGCTGGCGCATCCGATAGGCGAGCACGTCGCCCATCGTGTAGCGGCCGGAGTTGCGCAGCGGCTCGGCGACCAGGAGCAGGGCGACCAGCCAGGCGACCAGGAAGCCGATGGAGTACAGGAAGCCGTCGTAGCCGAAGAGGGCGATGGCGCCGGCGATGCCGAGGAAGGACGCGGCGGACATGTAGTCGCCGGAGACGGCGAGGCCGTTCTGGAATCCGGTGAACTGGCGGCCGCCGGCGTAGAAGTCGGCGGCGTCCTTGGTCTGGCGGCCCGCCCAGACCGTGATGACGAGGGTCGCGGCGACGAAGACCGCGAACAGGGTGACGATCAGCGTCCGGTGCTGGCTCGCCTCGCCGGCGGCCAGCAGGGTGTGCGCCGCGGGGCTCATGCTCCGCCCTCCATCCGGGACTTGATGGCCTCGGCCCGTGGGTCGAGTTTGGCGGCGGCGTGCCGTGCGTACCACCAGGCGATGAGGAAGGTGGTGAGGAACTGGGCGAGGCCCAGGACCAGGGCCACGTTGACGTTGCCCGCCACCTTCGTGCCCATGAAGCCGCCCGCGTAGTTGGAGAGCAGCACGTACAGCAGGTACCAGGCGACGAAGGCGACGGTCAGCGGGAAGGCGAACGAGCGGTGGGCATGGCGCAGTTCACCGAACTCCGCGCTCTGCTGAACTTCTGTGAACTCCTCGGTGGAGGGAAGTGGGGCCCCCGGTGTCGCGGGGGGCGGTGTCTCGGTGGCCACGGGGTCTCCTCGCGTTTGCGGATGCTATTTCGACCGGGGGCTCGATGGTGCTAGCGCTCCCTGCCGAGGTCCACGGCGCCACGCGAGGACCGGTTCAAGTCCTATGAGTTCTTTCGCAAGCCGTCTTGGCGAGTCATTGCCAAGTCATTGCCGATCACTGGGCCATGGGGTTAGTTTCAGCCTGCACCACCCGCCATGTACCTGCCCGAGCGCCGATCCGTGTCTCGGGCGGTTCTGTATCCGGATGATGTGGAGATCCCATGGCTCATCTGCCTTCCAGACGCCGGCTCGCGCTCGCCGTGCCCCTCGTGCTGTCCCTGACCGCGTCGCTCGGCTTCCTGCCGGCGACGGCCTCGGCGGCGCCCGCCGGGGCCACGGCCGCGCGGGCGGTGGCCGGCCCGGAGTTCGCGTACGTGGTCAACACCCGTACGGACCCCCGCACGATCGAGTCGGTGCGGGAGGAGATCACCCGCAACGGAGGCACCCTCGTGGCCGGTTACGACCGGATCGGCGTGTTCGTCGTCCACTCCGCCGACCCGGACTTCGCTCCGCGGATGCGGGCGGTGCGCGGGGTGGACTCGGCGGGCGCCACGCGGACCGCTGCGCTGAGCCCGGCGGGCACGACGGACGAGGGCTCGGTGCAGGTGCTGTCGAAGGCGGAGGCCGCGCGGCTCGCCCGGAGCGCGGCGCCCGGCGAGGAGCCGATGGAGGCGGACCAGTGGGACCTGCGGGCGATCGGCGCCGACCAGGCCGCGCGGATCAACCCGGGCAGCAGGAACGTGACCGTCGGTGTGATCGACACGGGCGTGGACGACACCCATCCGGACATCGCCCCGAACTTCTCCGCCTCCCAGTCGGCGAACTGCGTGAGCGGCAAGGCGGACACCACGTACGGCGCCTGGCGGCCGGTGGACGCCAACCACTACCACGGCACCCATGTGGCCGGTGAGATAGCCGCGGCCCGCAACGGCATAGGCGTGGCGGGGGTCGCGCCGGGCGTGCGGGTCGCCAGCATCACGGTGGCCCAGCCCGACGCCGGCTCGCTGTTCTACCCGGAGAGCGTGGTCTGCGCCTTCGTGTTCGCCGCCGACCACGGCATCCAGATCACCAACAACAGCTACTACGTTGATCCCTGGCTGTACAACTGCATGGACGACCCCGATCAACGTGCCATCGTTGACGCGGTCAACAGGGCGCAGTCGTACGCACAGCGCAAGGGCACGCTCAACGTGGCCTCGGCGGGCAACTCCAACGACGATCTGGACTCGCACGCCCTCTTGGACGCCTCCAGCCCGGACGACTCGACGGCCCGGACCCGGACGGTCGACCCGCACGAGTGCTTCGACGTGCCGACCCAGTTGCCCGGCGTGGTCACCGTCAGCGCGGTGGGCGTGAAGGGCGTCAAGTCGTACTACTCCAGTTACGGCAAGGGCGTGATCGACGTGGCCGGGCCGGGCGGCGACAAGTACCAGATCCCGGACACGCCGTCGCACAACGGCCGCATCCTGTCCACCCTGCCGAACGACCAGTACGGCTTCCTGCAGGGCACCTCGATGGCCTCCCCGCACGTGGCCGCGGTGGCCGCCCTGCTCAAGTCGGCGCGGCCGAACGCCACTCCGGCCGAGCTGCAGGCCCTGCTGAAGGCCGAGGCGGACAACCCGGGCTGCCCGGCCGAGCCCTACGACGGCAACGGCGACGGGGTCGTGGACGCGACCTGCGTCGGCGGCAAGCGCGTCAACGGCTTCTACGGCTTCGGCGTCGTGAACGCGCTGCGTGCCGTCAAGTAGCCGGTAGCCGTCAAGTAGCCGGTACGGGTGGGCGGTCCGGGCCGGGGCCGCCCACCCGTACGGCGTGATCCGGTCATGAACACCAATCAAGATCCAGCCGCGTGGGAACCCGGGGACGGCTGGTCCCGCGTTTCGTGGCGAGCGCCGTCTACCTCCCGGTGCACGTGCTGGTCTGGCCGGCCCTCTTCGGCTTCTGGTCGACAGGGCGGTCGCCCGCCGGACCGCGCAGGTCGCGCGGCCGAGGCCGGAGGTGCCGCGCAAGGAGGTGCGGCTCCAGTGGCCGCATATTGATTCAATCAATAATGCATAGTGCTGTCATGACAGACATCGCGTTCGCATGGACCGCGCTGGGCGGCGATCCCGCCCTCGTCTCGCGGGTCACGACGGTCGAGCGCCCCGGCGCCCTCGCCGCGCGCCTGCCCGTACGCCCGCTGGCGCGCGCCTGCGCCGGCGCGTGCGCGCTGGCCGCCGCCGAGCTGGGGGCGCGCCGGGCCGGGCTC
>NZ_JBSGDB010000172.1:0-17178 GCF_053602155.1 Streptomyces sp. NPDC004561 | reverse complement strand
GCCTGAACGGCACGCTCATCTCGGCCGGGTTCACCGTCGGCGCGATCTTCGGCGGTGTCCTCACCGACCTGCTGAGCTGGCGCTGGGCCTTCTTCCGTACGCTCAGACCAGGTTCACCGAGCGGGCGGAGGTCGCCCCGATCTCCTCGGCGACCTCGGCCAGCACACCGGGCGCCACCGTGTCGTCGACGGTCAGGACGGCCAGCGCCTCGCCGCCCGCCGCCGCGCGGGCGACCTGCATGCCGGCGATGTTGATGCCGGCCTCGCCGAGGATGCGGCCGACGGTGCCGACGACACCCGGACGGTCCTCGTAGCGCAGGACGACCATGTGCTCGGCGAGCGCGAGGTCGACGTCGTACTCGCCCACGGCCACGATCTTCTGCAGGTGCTTGGGGCCGGCCAGCGTGCCGGAGACCGACACCTCCTCGCCGGTGCCCAGGGTGCCGCGCACCGTCACCACGTTGCGGTGGTCGGCCGACTCGGAGCTGGTGGTCAGGCGGACCTCGACGCCGCGCTCCTGCGCGAACAGCGGGGCGTTGACGTACGACACCGTCTCGTCGACGACGTCCTCGAAGATGCCCTTGAGCGCGGACAGCTCCAGCACCTTGACGTCGTGCTGGGTGATCTCGCCGTAGACCTCGACGTCGAGGCGGACCGCGACCTCGCCGGCCAGCGCGGTGAAGATCCGGCCGAGGCGCTCGGCGAGCGGCAGACCGGGCTTGACGTCCTCGGCGATGACACCGCCCTGGACGTTGACCGCGTCCGGCACCAGCTCACCGGCGAGCGCGAGGCGCACCGACCTGGCGACGGCGATACCGGCCTTCTCCTGGGCCTCGTCGGTGGAGGCGCCGAGGTGCGGGGTGCAGACGACCTGGTCCAGCTCGAACAGCGGCGAGTCGGTGCACGGCTCCTTGGCGTACACGTCGAGGCCGGCGCCGGCGACCCGGCCCTCCTTCAGCGCCGCGTACAGCGCCGCCTCGTCGACGATGCCGCCGCGTGCGGCGTTGACGATGCGCACGCTCGGCTTGACCTTGCGCAGCGCCTCGTCGCCGATGAGACCGAGGGTCTCGGGGGTCTTGGGCAGGTGGACGGTGATGAAGTCGGAGACTTCCAGAAGCTCGTCCAGGGAGAGCACCTTGACGCCCATCTGCGCGGCGCGGGCGGGCTGCACATAGGGGTCGTAGGCGACGACCTTCATGCCGAAGGCGGACATGCGCTGCGCGACGAGGGCGCCGATGCGGCCCAGGCCCACGACGCCCAGCGTCTTCTCGGCCAGCTCGACGCCCGTGTACTTGCTGCGCTTCCACTCGCCGTTCTTCAGCGCGGCGTTGGCCTGCGGGATGTTGCGAGCGGAGGCGAGGATCAGACCGCAGGCCAGCTCGGCGGCGGTCACGATGTTGGAGGTCGGGGCGTTGACGACCATCACGCCGGCCTTGGTGGCGGCGGAGACGTCGACGTTGTCGAGGCCGACACCGGCTCGCGCGACGACCTTGAGCTTCTTCGCGGCGGCCACGGCCTCGGCGTCGACCTTGGTGGCGGAACGGATCAGGATCGCGTCGACGTCGGCGACGGCGGGGAGCAGTTCGGCTCGGTCGGCTCCGTTGCAGTGCCGGATCTCGAAGTCCGGGCCGAGTGCGTCGACGGTCGCGGGCGAAAGCTCTTCAGCGATGAGTACGACGGGTTTCGAGCTCACGTGAGTCCTCACAAGTCCAATGCGGACGGCCGTCCCGACGGCCGCTGGCGGTGGAGGGGTGCTAGCCGCGTGGAAGACGCACGACGCTGTGGGCCTGACGCGTTTGTTGTGCAGCAGTCTAGTGGCGCGGTGGCTGTCGGATTACGCCGCTGCGGAAGTATCACCCGGACGAGAAACTACATTTTGTAGCCCTGCCGGCGGTTGTGGAACGGGGGCCGGAGCAGCATGCCCCGGCCCCCTGACACGAGGCTTACGCCTCCTCGTTCACCCAGCTCATCAGCTTGCGCAGCTGCTTGCCGGTGGTCTCCAGCAGGTGCTCGGAGTCCTGCCGCTTGTACTCGTCGTACTTCTTCAGACCGCCGTGGTACTCGTCCATCCAGTTCTTGGCGAAGGAGCCGTCCTGGATCTCGGCGAGGACCTTCTTCATCTCGGCCTTGGTGGCGTCGGTGATGATGCGCGGGCCGGTGACGTAGTCGCCCCACTCGGCGGTCTCGGAGATGGACCAGCGCATCTTCTCCAGGCCGCCCTCGTACATGAGGTCCACGATCAGCTTCAGCTCGTGCAGGCACTCGAAGTAGGCGATCTCCGGCTGGTAGCCGGCCTCGGTCAGGGTCTCGAAGCCCGCCTTGACCAGGGCCGCGGTGCCACCGCAGAGGACGGCCTGCTCACCGAACAGGTCGGTCTCGGTCTCCTCGGTGAAGGTGGTCTTGATGACGCCCGCGCGGGTGCCGCCGATGCCCTTGGCGTACGACAGGGCGAGCGCGAAGGCGTTGCCGGAGGCGTCCTGCTCAACGGCGACGATGCACGGAACGCCGCGGCCCTCCTCGTACTGACGGCGAACCAGGTGGCCCGGGCCCTTCGGGGCGACCATGCAGACGTCCACGCCGGCCGGGGGCTTGATGAAGCCGAAGCGGATGTTGAAGCCGTGGCCGAAGAACAGCGCGTCGCCGTCCTTCAGGTTCGGGGCGATGGACTCCTCGTAGACCTGGGACTGGATCGGGTCCGGGACCAGGATCATGATGACGTCGGCCTCGGCGGCCGCCTCGGCCGGGGTGACCACGCGCAGGCCCTGCTCCTCGGCCTTGGCCTTGGACTTGGAGCCCTCGTGCAGACCGACACGCACGTCGACGCCGGAGTCGCGCAGCGACAGCGCGTGGGCGTGGCCCTGGCTGCCGTAGCCGATGACCGCGACCTTGCGGCCCTGGATGATGGACAGGTCGGCGTCAGCGTCGTAGAACAGCTCGGCCACTTTGGGTTCTCTCCTTGTGTGCGGGTGGTGCGTCCCACCGTATGACGGTGGGCGGGAAGGAAGTTTCGGAATCTCGGCATACGGGCGGACGACGCTCGCCGGCCGCCCGTACTCAGCCTTACGCAGATCGGTCGAGGGCGCGCAGCGAGCGGTCCGTGATCGAGCGGGCGCCGCGGCCGATCGCGATCGTGCCGGACTGGACCAGCTCCTTGATGCCGAACGGCTCCAGCATCTTGAGCATGGCGGACAGCTTCTCGTTGGATCCGGTGGCCTCGATGGTGACGGCCTCCGGGGAGACGTCGACGGTCTTGGCGCGGAACAGCTGGACGATCTCCACGATCTGGGAGCGGGTCTCGTTGTCGGCGCGGACCTTCACCAGGACGAGTTCGCGCTGCACGGCCTGGCCCGGCTCCAGCTCGACGATCTTCAGCACGTTGACGAGCTTGTTCAGCTGCTTGGTGACCTGTTCCAGCGGCAGGTCCTCGACGCCGACCACGATGGTGATGCGGGAGATGTCGGGGTGCTCGGTGACACCGACCGCGAGCGAGTCGATGTTGAAGCCGCGACGGGAGAACAGGGCGGCGATCCGGGCGAGGATGCCCGGCGTGTTCTCCACCAGGACGGAGAGCGTGTGCTTGGACATGGTGTTCTGCTCTTCCTTGCCTGTTGAGGTCAGTCGTCTTCGTTGTCGCCGAAGTCGGGGCGGACGTCCCGGGCGGCCATGATCTCGTCGTTGGAGGTGCCGGCGGCGACCATCGGCCAGACCATCGCGTCCTCGTGGACGACGAAGTCGACGACCACCGGGCGGTCGTTGATGGAGTTCGCCTCCTCGATGACCTTGTCCAGGTCCTCCGGGCGCTCGCAGCGCAGGCCCACGCAGCCCATCGCCTCGGACAGCTTCACGAAGTCCGGCACGCGGGTGCCCCTGGCCTCCGGGTTGACGTCGTCGGGGCCGCTGTGCAGCACGGTGTTGGAGTAACGCTGGTTGTAGAAAAGGGTCTGCCACTGGCGGACCATCCCGAGGGCGCCGTTGTTGATGATCGCGACCTTGATCGGGATGTTGTTCAGGGCGCAGGTGGTCAGCTCCTGATTGGTCATCTGGAAGCAGCCGTCGCCGTCGATCGCCCAGACCGTCTGGCCCGGCCGGCCCGCCTTGGCGCCCATGGCGGCCGGGACCGCGTAGCCCATGGTTCCGGCGCCGCCGGAGTTCAGCCAGGTGGCGGGCTTCTCGTACTGGATGAAGTGCGCGGACCACATCTGGTGCTGGCCGACGCCCGCCGCGAAGATCGTGCCCTCGGGCGCGAGCTGCCCGACGCGCTCGATGACCTGCTGCGGGGACAGGGAGCCGTCCTCGGGCTGGTCGTAGCCGAGCGGGTAGGTCTCGCGCCAGCGGCTCAGGTCGCTCCACCAGGCGGTGTAGTCGCCCTTGTGGCCCTCGCTGTGCTCCTTCTGCACGGCCTGGACCAGGTCGGCGATGACCTCGCGGGCGTCACCGACGATCGGCACGTCGGTGGCGCGGTTCTTGCCGATCTCGGCCGGGTCGATGTCGGCGTGGACGATCTTGGCGTACGGGGCGAAGCTGTCCAGCCTGCCGGTGACGCGGTCGTCGAAGCGGGCTCCGAGGGCGACGATCAGGTCGGCCTTCTGCAGCGCGGTGACGGCGGTGACCGCACCGTGCATGCCCGGCATTCCCACGTGCAGCGGGTGGCTGTCGGGGAATGCGCCAAGCGCCATCAGGGTGGTGGTGACGGGCGCTCCGGTGAGTTCGGCGAGGACCTTCAGCTCGGCGGTGGCCTGCGCCTTGATGACGCCGCCGCCGACGTAGAGGACGGGCCGCCGGGCGGAGGTGATCAGCTTGGCGGCCTCGCGGATCTGCTTGGCGTGCGGCTTGGTCACCGGGCGGTAGCCGGGCAGGTCCATGACGGGCGGCCAGGAGAAGGTGGTCCTCGCCTGGAGGGCGTCCTTGGCGATGTCGACCAGGACCGGGCCCGGGCGGCCGGTGGAGGCGATGTGGAACGCCTGCGCGATGACCCGCGGGATGTCCTCGGCCTTGGTGACGAGGAAGTTGTGCTTGGTGATCGGCATGGTGATGCCGACGATGTCCGCCTCCTGGAAGGCGTCCGTGCCGATCGACTTCGAGGCGACCTGACCGGTGATCGCCACCAGCGGCACCGAGTCCATGTGGGCGTCGGCGATCGGGGTGACCAGGTTGGTCGCGCCGGGGCCGCTCGTCGCCATGCACACACCGACCTTGCCGGTGGCCTGCGCGTAGCCGGTGGCCGCGTGGCCGGCGCCCTGCTCGTGGCGGACCAGGACGTGGCGCACCCGGGTGGAGTCCATCAGCGGGTCGTAGGCCGGCAGGATCGCACCGCCGGGAATGCCGAATACCGTGTCCGCGCCGACCTCCTCGAGGGAGCGAATGAGGGACTGCGCACCCGTGACGTGTTCGACGAGGGTGGACTGTCCTCCGGATCGGGGCCGCGGCTGCGGATGGTGGGCCCCGGTGGCCTGCTCGGTCATCGGCATTCTCTTCTCGATGCTGAGGGTTTTTGCGAGGTTCGTGCGGAGTTCAAGCGCTGCACGAAAGGCACTCGTGCAACAAAAAACCCCTCGTGCCGCAAGGCAAGCGAGGGGAGCGCGCCGGTGAGGTCGCTGGGGATTCCGGATCGTCCTCCGGTGGGTCCCAGCTCAGCCGACGCGCTTTCCAAGTACGAGAATTCGGGTGCGCATGGGACTGACCCTCCCCCCGGCACGCACCACGTGTCAAGTAGGTGGGACGGGCGTCTCAGAATGTGAACGAAGGGCACTGCCGCCTCCGATGACAGCGGACACACCCCCTGTGTACACCCCCGCACCCTTGCCCGCGAAGGCCGGTTCGGCCGGGGCGTGCGGCACCGGATAGTGGCCGGATCCGAGCGCCCGGCGCAGCCGGTACTCGTCCAGCGGCCCGGCGAACGCCATGCCCTGCCCATGGGTGCAGCCCATCGCGCGCAGCGCGACCACCTGCTCGGGCAGATCCACGCCCTCGGCGACGCACTGGAGCCCGAGATCGCCGGCCATCCGCAGCAGACCGCTGGTGATCTTGTGCAGGCGCGCGGACTCCACCACGCCCTCGACCAGGCTGCGGTCGAGCTTGAGGACGTCGACGGGGAGCCGCCGCAGGGCCGTGATCGCCGCGTGGCCGCTGCCGAAGCCGTCCAGCGCGATCCGCACCCCGAGCCGGTTGAGCACGGTCAGCCGCCGCTCCAGCTCGTCCAGGGGAAGCCGTGGATCGGTTTCGGACAACTCGACGACCAGCGCGCCGGGCGGCAGCCCGTGCCGGGTCAGCAGTGCCTCCACCGAGCCCAGCGGCAGCGAGCGGTCCAGCATCCGCTGGGCGCTCATCCGGACCGCCACCGGTACGACCAGCCCGGTCGCCGCCCGGTCGGCGGCCTGCTCCACGGCCTCCTGCAGGATCCAGCGGTCCAGTTCGGCGGTCTTGTCGTTGTCCTCGGCCATGCGCAGGAACTCGGCCGGGGTGAACAGCACCCCCTGGGAGGAGCGCCAGCGCGCCTGCGCGGAGACCGCCGTGATCCGGCCGTTCTCCAGGCACACCACCGGCTGGTGCAGCAGGGCGAACTCGCCGTCGTGCAGCGCGGCGCGCAGCCGGGTGGCCAGCTCCGCCTTGCGGACGACGTCCTGCTGCATCTGCGGCTTGTACAGCTCGACCCGGCCCTTGCCCGCCGATTTCGCGCGGTACATCGCGAGGTCGGCGTTGCGCAGCAACTCCCCCGCGCCCAGGCCGGGTTCGGCGAAGGCGACGCCGATGGAGGCGTTGACCCGGACATCGTTGCCGTCGATGGAGTAGGGCTGGGAGAGGGTCGTCCTGAGGCGGTCGGCGAGCTCCAGGATGTTCCGCTCCCGGGCGGTACGGTCCCGGGTGCCGTCCCCGACGATCAGGGCCGCGAACTCGTCGCCGCCGAGCCGGGAGGCGGTGTCGCCCTGCCGGACCGCGTCCTGGAGTCTGCGGGCGGCCTGGACGAGGAGTTCGTCCCCGGCCTGGTGCCCGATCGTGTCGTTGACGGCCTTGAAGCCGTCCAGGTCGATGAAGAGCACGGCCGTGCCGCGCAGGGCGGCCCCCCGGTCGGTGGACCGGCGGCCGGACAGGGCCTGCTGGACGCGCTTGGTGAACAGCGCGCGGTTGGGCAGGTCGGTCAGCGGGTCGTGCTCGGCGTTGTGCTGCAGCTGTGCCTGCAGCCGCACCCTCTCGGTGACGTCGCGGCTGTTGAAGATCAGGCCGCCGTGGTGGCGGTTGACGGTGGACTCGACGTTGAGCCAGCCGCCGCCCCCTGAGCGGAACCGGCACTCGATGCGGGTCGTGGGCTCCGCCAGCGGGCTGGCGGCGAGGAAGCGGCGCACCTCGTGCACCACGCAGCCCAGGTCCTCCGGGTGGATGAGCGCGGCCAGCTCGGTGCCCACCAGTTCCTCGGCGGGCCGGCCGTAGACCCCGGCGGCGGCCGGGGAGACGTACCGCAGGATGCCGTTGGGCGCGGCGATCATGATGACGTCGCTGGAGCCCTGCACCAGGGAGCGGAAGTGGTTCTCCTTCTGCGCCAGCTCCTGGGTGAGGGTGATGTTGTCCAGCAGCATGATGCCCTGGCGGATGACGAGCGCGAGCACGACGGCGCCCGCGGTGATCAGCACCACGTGGTCGGGTCTGCGGCCGTTGAGGACGTTGTACAGGATGCCCAGGGTGCAGACGGCCGCGGCGAGGTACGGGGTGAGCGCGGCGAGGGAGCCGGTGATCGGCCGTCCGGCGGGGTACCGGGTGTGATCGGCTCCCGGGGCCGGTACGGGCGGCATGTGGTGGTGGCCCGTGCCCCGCTGTCCGGGCAGGTGCTCGTGGACCACGCGGGTGTGCCCCTCCGCCGCCCGCCCCTCCGGCCTCCCGTGCCGGGGAGTGGCCCAGGGGGCGTAGGCGAGCAGCAGCGAGCCGGCGAACCAGCCCGCGTCCAGCAGTTGACCGGAGCGGTAGCTGCTGTGCAGCAGCGGCGAGGTGAACAGGGCGTCGCACATCACGGTCAGGGCGAGCGCGCCGATCGCGGTGTTCACCGCCGTGCGGTTGCCCGGGGCGCGGCGGAAGTGCAGCGCGAGCACCATGCTGACGAGCGCGATGTCGAGCAGGGGGTACGCCAGCGACAGCGCGGTGTGCGCCACGCTGGGGCCGTCGAACCGGGCCGCCTGGGCAAGCGCGAGACTCCATGAGAGGGTGAGCAACGAACCGCCGATCAGCCAGGCGTCCAGCGCGAGGCAGATCCAGCCCGCCTTGGTCACCGGCCGCTTGGCGAGCACCAGCAGGCCCACGATGGCGGGCGGCGCGAAGCAGAGGAAGAACAGGTCGGCGTAGCTGGGGCTGGGAACGGGCCGTCCCAGGACGACCTCGTACCACCCCCAGACCGCGTTGCCCAGGGCCGCCATCGCCGAGGAGAGGGCGAACAGCATCCAGGCCGAGCGGAAGCGCACGCGCGGGCTGCGGGCGTACAGGAAGCAGGAGACGGCGGCGGTGCCCGCCGCGGCGCTGAGCCCGAAGTCGCCCATGACCAGCGCGACTTCCTCGTTGCCCCAGTCGAACGTGGCGCCGAGGGCGTAGGCCGCGCAGACCAGCGCGAGGACCAGCTGCTCCGAGGTGCGTGCGCGCTCCCCGGTGACCGGCCTGCGCGGTGGCGGCGCCTCCTGCGGGTGCGGTGCGCGCACCGCTCCGTCGAGCGCGGTCGTCACAGCGGGGGACGCGCTCACCGGGGCCTCCCGCTCCGCGCCGCTCCCGCATCGCGACCCCGGCGTGCTGGGTGCGCATGCCTCCTGCGGCCGCTGTGCCGGCGCTGGTGGTGACAGTGGTGGCTCGAGTGGTGGCCGCGTCTGCGCGCGGCCGTCCGCCAGGGCCGCCGTCGGCGGCTCCGCCGCGTCGGATCGTTCGTCCATAGGCCGTGCATCGCCCGTCGCCCCCCTCACAGATCTGAATGTCCATCCCCGGCGCCGAACGGTCGGCGGCGCAGCCCCTGTCGGGGACGATACACCAGTATCGTCACTCAGGGACATAGCTTCTCTACGCTCCGTGACGATCAGCGGGGGTGCGGCCACGGCCCGCATCCGGAGGGTTGCGGAGGGTGCCGGAGGCGGGCCGCAGCCTGCTGCCCTACACGTCAGCGCCCGTCGTGAGGACCACGTTCCGCAGGGGCTCGTGGTTCACGTACCGGGTCAACTGGTCGACGAGCAGCCGCTTGGCGCGGGGCAGGAAGGCCGAGGACGGACCGCCCACGTGCGGGCTGATCAGTACGCCGGGCGCCTGCCACAAGGGGTGTCCCGGCGGCAGCGGCTCGGGGTCCGTGACGTCCAGGGCGGCGGTGATCCGCCCCCTGTCCAGCTCCGCGACCAGCGCCTTCGTGTCCACGACCGGCCCGCGCGCGACATTCACGAGCAGCGCCCCGTCCTTCATCCGGGCCAGGAACTCGGCGTCGACGAGGCCTCGCGTGCCCTCCGAGAGCGGGATGGAGAGGATCACGACATCCGCGTCCGGAAGCAGTGAGAGCACATCGGCGATCGGGTGCACAAGACCGCGCGCCGTGGTGCGCCTGGAGCGCGCGATGCGCGCCACCCGCGCTACCTCGAAGGGCGTGAGCCGGTCCTCGATGGCGGCTCCGATGGCGCCGTAACCGACGATGAGGACGTTCTTGTCGGCGAGGGCGGGGTGGAACGCGCTCTCCCAGCGCTCCTCCTGCTGGGCCCGGACGAAGCCGGGGATGCCGCGCAGCGCGGCGAGGGTCAGGGCGAGCGCGAGCTCGGCGGTGCTCGCCTCGTGCACCCCGCGCGCGTTGCACAGTTGCACGCCCGGCACGATCGAGGACAGCCGTGCGGTCATGTCGTCGACGCCCGCGGTGAGCGTCTGGATGACGCGCACGTTCGTCAGCCGCTCCAGCGGGCGCACCCTGACCGGGTACGGCTTCATGTACGGCACCACGTACACGGCGCACCGCGCGGGGTCGCCCGGAAACTCCTGTTCGCCGTCCTCGCCGCCGTCCCAGAACAGGTACCGCGGCCCCTCGGGGAGACCCTCGATCTCCGCCGGCGGAATGGGAAGCCACACATCAGCAGTCATGGTCAGGAGGCTATGTCAGGTACGTGGGGGTGCAGAGGTTAGGTTGGGGGCCGGGCAGAGGGAGGTTCACGAGCAGGTGGAGCGCAGGACGATCGGCGCGGGGGCACTCGCGGTGGGGGCCGTCGGACTCGGGTGCATGCCGATGAGCTGGGCGTACAGCGGGTCGCAGCAGCGCGGGGACGAGTCGGTGAGATGCGTGCACCGGGCACTGGACCTGGGCTCGACCCTGCTGGACACCGCGGACATGTACGGACCGTTCACCAACGAGCTGCTGCTGGGCCGGGTGCTCAAGGAGCGGCGCGGGGACGCCTTCGTGTCCACGAAGGCGGGGCTGCTGGTGGGCGAGCAGCACATCGTGGCCAACGGCCGCCCGGGCTATGTGAAACGGGCCTGCGACGCCTCGCTGCGCCGGCTTCAGACGGACGTGATCGACCTCTACCAGCTGCACCGCGCCGACCCGGAGGTGCCCGTCGAGGAGACCTGGGGCGCCATGGCCGAGCTGGTGCGGGCCGGGAAGGTGCGGGCGCTCGGCCTGTGCACGATGGGGGCGCGCGGCGGCCGCCGCTCGGCGCCGGTCTGTACGACGCCACACTGCGCCAGTTGCAGCGGGTGCAGCAGGTGTTCCCGGTGGCCGCGGTGCAGGCGGAGCTGTCGGTGTGGTCGCCGGAGGCGCTGCGGGCGCTGCTGTCGTGGTGCGAGGCACGGGGCGTGGGCTTCCTCGCGGGGATGCCGCTGGGCAACGGCTTCCTGACCGGCACGCTGACCCCGGGCCAGGGCTTCGAACCGGACGACGTGCGCGCCCGGCATCCCCGGTTCACCGCCGAGATGATGGCGGCCAACCAGCCGATCGTCGCCGGTCTGCGCCGGATCGCCCGGCGGCACGGCGCGGACGTCACCCCGGCACAGGTGGCCCTGGCCTGGGTGCTGGCCCAGGGCCGCCATGTGATCGCCCTGCCGGGCGCCAAGCAGGAGCGCTGGGCCGCGCAGAACGCGGTGGCGGCCGGACTGCGGCTGTCCGCGGCGGATCTGGCGGAGGTGTCCCGCCTGCCGGCGGCCCAGGGGTCGTGGGACTGAAGGGGCCGTTCCCGCGGCCGGTCGCCGTGGATCGGGCACCTGGGCGGGGCAGGCGGTGTATGAGAGGGAGAGAACTGCCGCTGGTTCACCGCCTCGAAGGGACCATGATCGTGCGACGTCGAGCTGTGACGGCCGTGTTGGCGGCCGCTCTCCTGCTGACGGCCGGCTGCTCGTCCGGCGGGGGCGGTTTCCCGGGTGGCGGCTCCGGTGCGTCCGCCCCGGGCGCCGCCCCGTCCGGCCGGGCCACCGAGCCGGCCGCGCCCGCCAAGGGCTCGGTGCGGGTGCTGCGCACGGTGGCCGAGGGCCTGAGGACACCGTGGGGGCTGGCCGCGCTGCCCGGCGGCGGGCTGCTGGTCTCCTCCCGCGACGACGGGACGATCACCCGGATCGACACCGGGACGGGCCGCAGGACGGTGCTGGGCAGGGTCTCCGGGGTCTCCCCGGCGGGCGAGGGCGGTCTGCTGGGCATCGCGCTGTCCCCGGACTACGCCTCGGACCACATGGTCTACGCCTACTTCACCTCGACCTCGGACAACCGCATCGTGCGCATGCGGTACGACGAGCACAAGCCCGCCGGTGAGCAACTGGGCGCCCCGGACACCGTGTTCAAGGGCATCCCCAAGGGGCCCATCCACAACGGCGGCCGGATCGCGTTCGGCCCGGACGGGATGCTGTACGCGGGCACGGGCGAGAGCGGCCGGCGGGGGCTCTCGCAGGACAGGAAGTCCCTGGGCGGCAAGATCCTGCGCATGACCCCGGAGGGCGACCCGGCTCCGGGCGACCCGTTCCCCGGTTCGCCGGTGTACTCGTACGGCCACCGCAATGTGCAGGGGCTGGCCTGGGACGACCGGCAGCGGCTGTTCGCCTCGGAGTTCGGCCAGGACACCTGGGACGAGCTGAACGCCGTCAAGCCCGGCGGCAACTACGGCTGGCCGGACGCCGAGGGCAGGTCGTCCGACCCCCGCTTCCAGAACCCGCTGGCCCAGTGGCACACCGACGAGGCCTCGCCCAGCGGCATCGCCTATGTGAACGGCGTGATCTGGATGGCGGCCCTGAAGGGACGGCGTCTGTGGCGCATCCCGCTGCGCGGCACCGAGGCGGCGGCGGCGCCGCAGGCCTTCCTCACCGGCGCCTACGGCCGGCTGCGCACCGTGGTCCCGGCGGGCGGCGGCAGGGTGTGGCTGGTCACGAGCAACACGGACGGCCGCGGCACACCCAGGAAGGGCGACGACCGGATCCTGGAGCTCCAGGTGAGGTAGCCGCCCTCACGCCTCGTCCGGCTCCGCGGCGGACGCCGGCGGGGCGGGCAGCCGTATGACCGCCTTGCCCGAGGCGAGGTCTATGGGTCCGTGACCGGGATCGCTGTCCCCGACGTCCTCACGGGTCAGTTCCAGGCGGTTCTGCTCCTCCCTCGTGTGTTTGCGGCGGGGCGCGAACAGGTCGTCGAAGGCGTCGAACACGGGTCTCCCCCCTGCCGGTTCCCCCCAGCGTAGGTCTCAGCCCGTGGTGGTGGCGGTGAGCGTCTCGGCCGGGAACAGCCCGAGCCGGTGGGCGACCGCCGCCGCCTCGCCGCGGCCCGAGACGCCGAGCTTGCTCAGGATGTTGGAGACGTGGACGCTCGCGGTCTTCGGGGAGATGAACAGCTCCTCGGCTATCTGGCGGTTGGTACGGCCGGCCGAGACCAGGCGCAGGACGTCCCGCTCCCGGCTGGTGAGGCCGAGCGCCGCGACCGGGTCGGCGGGGGCGAGGGCCTGCCGGGAGTCGCCGGTCAGGGCGAGGCGGGCGCGCTGGGCGAGCCGGGCGACGGCGTCGGCGAGCGGGCGGGCGTCGAGGTGGGCGGCGACCGCCGCGGCCAGCCGGAGCAGCTCCAGCGCGCGGTCGCGCTCGTCGCCGCCGCCGTCGGTCAGCAGTGCCCCGGCGAGGCGGTGGCGGACTCGGGCGAGGTCGTAGGGGCGGTCCAGGCACTCGAAGGCGGCGACCACGGGTGACCAGGTGTCGGCGGTGTCCCCGCCGTGCGCCCGCAGCAGTTCGGCGCGGGTCCAGTGGTCGTAGGCCTGCCAGAGGGGCGCGCCGGTGGCGAGCTTCCGCGCGCTCTCCGTGAGCCGGTCGAGTATCTCGGCGCGGCCGGGCTCGGCGGCGGGCAGGACGCGGGCGTCGGCCTCGGCGGTGGCGGCGGCCAGCAGCAGCGGCCAGCCGTAGCGGTGGGTACCGGGCGGGAAGCCGGCGTCCAGGGCCTGGAGCAGTTCGGCGCGGGCGTCGGCGACACGGCCCTCGCCCGCGGCGATCCCGATGGCGATGCGGGCCAGCGGCAGGGACTGCTGGGGCATGGGGTCGTGGCTGCCGTAGTGCGACCGGGCGGCGGCGAGCTGCCGGCCGGCCTCGGCGAAGTCGCCGCGGGCCAGGGCGAGATGGGACAGCCGCAGGGCGCCCGCGCCCCGGGGCTTGGCGCTGTGGCCGACCCCGGTGGCGTGTGTGGCGGCCTCGGCGGCCTCCTGCCACTGGCCGAGCGAGTACAGCGCGTCGGACAGGTTGCACCACGCCCAGGCCGCGGAGTCCAGCAGCCCGTGTCTGCGGGAGAAGGCGATGCCCTCGCGCAGGACGGTGACGGCTTCCCGGTCGCGGCCGACGGACAGCATCTCGGACGGCAGGTTCACATAGGCGCGGCCCGCGACCTGGCGCATGCCCTCCGCGAGGGTGTCCTCGAGGACCTGCCGCATCTCGGCGAGTCCGGTCCCGGGGTCGCCGGCGTCCACCATGAGGCCGCCGAGGGTGAGGCGGGCGTGCAGCTCGATCTCGCGGGCGCCGACCATTCGCGCGTACTCCACGGCACGCTCGGCGGCGGCGAAGGCCTCGGGCCCGGGGCGGTGCAGCATGGACCAGTTGGCGGCCAGGGCCAGCACCTCGGCGTGCACCTCGGACGGGGGCAGGCCGCGCACCAGGTCCTGGGCGGTGGCCAGTTCCCGCCAGCCGTCGCCGCGGGCCTGGGCCTGCACCAGCCGGGAGCGCTGCACCCAGAACCAGGCGGCGCGCAGGGGGTCCGGCTCGTCCTCCAGGAGGCGCAGGGCCCGCTTGGTGATCTTCAGGGCGCGTTCGCGTTCGCCGCCGAAGCGGCCGGCGACCGCGGCCTCGGCCATCAGGTCGAGGTAGCGCAGCGGGGCGATGGCCGGGTCGCAGCCGCACGGGGGGTAGACCTCGGTGTAGTCCACCGGGCGCAGGGCGGAGCGCACCTCCTGCGGGGCGCTGTCCCACAGCTCCATCGCCCGCTCCAGGAGGCCCAGTTGCTCGGTGTAGGCGTGCCGGCGGCGGGCCACGACCGAGGCGTCCAGGACGGCGGGCAGGGCCTTGGCCGCGTCGTTCGCGTGGTACCAGTAGCTGCCCAGGCGCATCACGCGCGCGTCGGCCGGGACGAGCGCGGGGTCGGTCTCCAGGGCCTGTGCGTAGCGGCGGTTGAGGCGGGAGCGTTCGCCGGGCAGCAGGTCGTCGGCGACGGCCTCGCGGACCAGGGAGTGGCGGAAGCGGTACCCGTCGCCGGCCGGGGTGACGGTGAGGATGTTGGCGCCGACGGCGGCCCGCAGCGCCTCGATGAGGTCGTCCTCCGGAAGCCCGGCGACGGCCGCGATCAGCCCGTACTCCACGGTGGAGCCGCCCTCGGCGACGATCCGGGCGACCCGCTGGGCGGATTCGGGCAGGGTCTCGACCCGGACCAGGAGCAGGTCGCGCAGGGAGTCGGTGAGGCCGGTGCAGCAGCCCTCGCAGGAGGCGACGGCGAGTTCCTCGACGAAGAAGGCGTTGCCGTCGGAGCGTTCGAAGATGTCGTCGACCTGGGCGGGGTCGGGTTCCGCGGCCAGGATGCCGGCGATCTGGCGGCCGACCTCCTCGCGGGTGAAGCGGGCGAGTTCGATACGGCGGACGGTGCGCAGCCGGTCGAGTTCGGCGAGCAGGGGGCGCAGCGGGTGGCGGCGGTGGATGTCGTCGGAGCGGTAGGTGGCGAGGACGAGGAGCCGGCCGGAGCGCAGGGTGCGGAAGAGATAGGCGAGGAGGTGCCGGGTGGAGGCGTCGGCCCAGTGCAGGTCCTCCAGGACGAGCACGACGGTGTGTTCGGCGGCGACCCGCTCCAGCAGCCGGGCGGTGAGTTCGAACAGGCGGGCCATGCCCTGTTCGTCGTGGCGGCCCGTGCTGGTCTCCCCCAGCTCGGGCAGCAGCCGGGCCAGTTCCTCCTCCTGGCCGGTGGCCGCGGCGGCGAACTCCTCGGGCCGGGCGTCGCGCAGGGCGCGCAGTGCGGCGGAGAACGGGGCGAACGGCAGACCGTCGGCGCCGATCTCCACACAGCCGCCGACCGCGACGACCGCGTGCCGGCGCGCGGCGGCCGCGGTGAACTCCTCGACGAGGCGGGTCTTGCCGACGCCTGCCTCGCCGCCGAGCAGCAGCGCCTGCGGCTCGCCCCCGGTGCCGCACGCCGGGGAGGTTTCTCCGGCGGCACGGGCGAGCGCGTCGTTCAGGGTGGCCAACTCGTCGGCACGGCCGACGAACACGGGACTGACGGACCTGTTCTCCACGGGTGCGAGCATCGCACGAGCTGCGGACGGCAGGGCAGAGGTTTTCCCCAGCTCCTGTGCGATCGTCGTACCGGCGACCGCGAGGGTTGTACCGGCGGGCGGAAGGGTCGTACGACTCCGCCGGTAAGTCGTACGACCCTGGGCGGGGAGGCGGCCGGCCCCCGTACAGCCGTCCTCCCTCCCGTCCGCGGTGGTCACGCGGTGCGGGGCTGCCGGTGCCGGCGGGGGCTGCCGGTATGCGGCTCGGCGGCTGTGCCGCCGTGGCCGGCCCGCTCCGCGCGGCGGGCGGCGCGGCGGGCCCGGACGGCCTCGCGGGCCAGGCGCTGCTCGTCGGCCTCGAGGATCAGCTGGGCGGCGCGCATCCGGTGGTACTCGATCTCGATCATGGTGTGTCCTTCGAGGAGAGGCGGTGTGTCGCTTCGCTTTCTGCGATGCCTCCACCTTCGTCTCCCAGGGGGGTGCGCCACATCGGGAGAGTTCCGCATCTTCGGGCGGCCGGCGGGCCGCGCGCACGGATAAGGGGCCTCAGGGAGTCCGTAAGGCGGTCACGGATTCCCTAAGGCCCCTGGGAGCTGCGGGTTCTCAGCGGGTGGAGGGCAGGGCGAGCAGCGCGTCGGAGTACTTCAGGACGGCCAGCAGCAGGCCGATGACGCCGAGCGAGACACCCGCCCAGGCGACCGACCTGACCCAGGACGCCTGCGGCCGGCCGGGGGCGCCGAACGCGGGCCGGGCGAGCACGACCACGCCGGTGAGCAGCCCGGCCAGCGCGAACAGGCCCGCCCACAGCGCGGTGGTGTGCCAGGAGTCGCCGTAGACCGCCCTGATCTGCGTGGTGACGCTCGCCGTGGAGGAGGTCCGCAGCTGTCCGATGAGCTGCTGGCGGGCGCCGGCGACGGTGCCGATCCAGCCCCCGCTGAGCGAGACCAGGCCGAGCACGGCGGAGACGACGGCGCCCGCGCCCAGGCCGACCCCGGAGGGTTCCTTGGCGCCGGTGGCCCCGTCCTCCGCCTCGGCGGTCTCCTCGTCCCCGGTCCCGGCCTCGGCCGCGTCCTCGGCTGCCGTGGGTCCGGCGGCCTCCGCCCGGGGTGCCTCCTTCTCGGCGGTGCCGGCGCCCGCCGTGCTCTCGTCGTCGGTGTGCGCCTCGGTACCGGCCGCGGCGCCTTCCTCTGTCTTCGTTGCCATGCTGGGCACCGTACGGACGCTCTCTGAGAGGCTTCTTAATGATCGTCAGTGGGCGGCACGCGCGCGTGCCGCGCGCCACTCGGGGGCGAGCACCGACCAGATCTCGGTGCTGGTCCGCTCGCCCCGGTGCGGGTAGTTCTCGCGGAGCGCGCCCTCGCGGGTCATGCCGAGCCGCCGGGCCACCTTGATGCTGGGCTCGTTGGCCGAGGACACATGCCACTCCACCCGGTGCATGCCGCGCTCCTGGAAGGCCCACGCGAGCAGCACCCGCATGCCCCGGTCGACCAGCCCGC
>NZ_JBSGDB010000171.1:0-17179 GCF_053602155.1 Streptomyces sp. NPDC004561 | reverse complement strand
CCGGCTCCTCCACCGTCACGCCGAAGTCCGTGGCGATGCCGGCCAGCCCGTTGGCGTACCCCTGGCCGACGGCGCGGGCCTTCCACTGGCCGCCGCGCCGGTAGATCTCCACGATGACCAGCGCGGTCTCCGTGCCCAGCTGCGGGGGTGTGAACGTGGCCAGCACCGCGCCGCCGTCCGCGTCGCGGACCGTGGCGGTCGGCTCGATGCCCTGGAAGGTCTGGCCGGCCGCGTCCGGGCTGGCCGTGACCACGATCTTCTCGATGTCCGGCGGCACGGCGACGGTGTCGACCGTGATCGCGTCGGGCGCGGTCCCGCCGCCGGACCGGTACGTCACGCCCGGCCCGGCCGGCTGGTTGTAGAAGATGAAGTCGCCGTCGGAGCGCACCTTGCCGTCGGCGGTGAGCAGCAGGCCCGATACGTCGAGCCGCACCGGAGCGGCGACGTCCACCGTCACGCGCGCGACCGAGAGAGGGATGTTCGAGCCAGGGGTCATAGCTGTCATGCCGGGTGAACGAACGAAGGTGCTTTACCGTTCCCTTACCGGCCGAACGGCCTACGGCACGACGACGATCTTCCGTCCGACCCCCGCCGCGAACTGCTCCAGTGCCTGCGGGTACCGCTCCAGCGGGATCCGGTCGCTGATGAACACCCGCGGATCCAGCACCCCGTTCGCGAACAGCTCGGCCGCCCGCTCGAAGCTGTGCAGCACCGCCATCGAGCCGGTGATCGTGATCTCCTGGTTGTAGACGCGGTACGGGTCGATGGTCACCCGGGTCGCGTAGTCGGCGACCCCGAACTGCAGGAACGTCCCCGCCTTCGCCACCCGGTCCAGGCCGTCCTGGATGGCCGCCGCGTTGCCGGTGGCGTCGACGACCACGTCCCAGCCCTGGGGGCGGTCGAGTTCGTCCGCGCCGCCCGCCGCGTCCGAGACGCCCAGCAGCCGGGCCGTCTCCAGCCGGGCGGGGTTGACGTCGACCATGTCCACGCTGGCCGCGCCCGTGCGCTTGGCCAGCTCCAGCATCATCAGGCCCATGGTGCCGGAGCCGTAGATCAGGACGTGGGCGCCCAGGCGGGAGCGCAGGACGTCGTAGCCGCGCACCGCGCAGGACAGGGGCTCCACCAGGGCCGCGTCCTCGGTGCGCACGTGCTCGGGCAGCTTCACGCAGTTGGCGACGGGCGCGACCGCGTACTGCGCCGCCCCGCCCGCCGTGGTCACGCCGATCGCGGCCCAGCGCTCGCACAGGTTGTTGTGGCCGGTACGGCAGTAGCGGCACTCGTGGCAGTACAGGGAGGGGTCCACGGCCACCCGGTCGCCGACCGCGACCTCGGTGACCTGGGTGCCGACCCCGACCACCTCGCCCGCGAACTCGTGCCCGGGGACGATGGGCAGTTTGGGCGCGAACTCGCCCTGGAGGATGTGGAGATCGGTGCCGCACAGGCCGCAGGCGGCCACCTGGACGACGACCTCGCGGGGTCCTGGCGCCGGGTCGGGGACCTCGGTGACGACGGCGCGGCCCACGGACTCGATGACGGCGGCCTTCATTTCACGGCTCCCAACGACAGGCCCTGGACCAGCTTGTCCTGGGCGGCGAACCCCGCGGCGAGCACCGGCAGGGAGATGACGAGCGACGCGGCGCACACCTTCGCCAGGAACAGGCCCTGGCTGGTGATGAATCCGGTCAGGAAGACGGGGGCGGTCTCGGCGACCACGCCCGTGAGCACCCGCGCGAACAGCAGTTCGTTCCAGCTGAAGATGAAGCAGATCAGCGCCGTCGCGGCGATGCCGGGCAGGGCGATCGGGGCGACCACGCGGGTGAGGACCGTCGGCAGGCGGGCCCCGTCCACCCGCGCCGCCTCGATGACCGCGACCGGCACCTCGGCGAGGAAGGACTGCATCATCCACACGGCGATCGGCAGGTTCATGGCGGTGTAGAGGATGACCAGCAGCCAGATGTCGTCGAGCATCCCGGCGTTCTTGGCGAACAGGTAGATCGGCAGCAGGCCCGCCACGGCCGGCAGCATCTTGGTGGACAGGAAGAAGAACAGCACGTCCGTCCACTTCCTCACCGGCCGGATCGACAGCGCGTACGCCGCCGGGAGGGCGAGCAGCAGCACGCAGAGCGTCGAGACGACGGACGCCACCGTGGAGTTGATCAGCGCGGGCCAGGGGCTCGCCCCGCCGCCCGTGCCGAAGAACTCGCGGTAGCCGTCCAGGGTGAGGGAGGCACCGAAGGACGGCGGGTTGGTCGCCGCGTCCTGTTCCGAGTGGAAGGACGTCAGCGCCATCCAGGCGATGGGCAGGAAGAAGACGATGCCGGCCAGCCAGGCCACGAGGCCCAGCCCGTTGCGGCGTACCGCGTTCATGCGCGGGCCACCTCCTCGCGGAACAGGGACGACACGACGCGCAGGGCGAAGGTCGCGATGACGATGGAGCCGATGACGACCAGGACGCCCGCGGCCGACGCGAGGCCGTTCTCGTGGGCCTGGTAGAAGCTCTGGTAGACGGTGTAGGGCAGGTTCGCCGTGCCCAGGCCGCCGGACGTGATGGTGAAGACCGCGTCGAAGTTCTGCACGATGTAGATCGACCCCAGCAGGGCGCCCAGCTCCAGGTAGCGGCGCAGGTGGGGGAGGGTCAGATGGCGGAAGATCTGCCAGTCGCTCGCGCCGTCGACCCGCGCCGCCTCGATCTGCTGCTGGTCCCGGCTCTGCAGGCCGGCGAGCAGGATCAGCATCATGAACGGCGTCCACTGCCACACCAGGGAGGCCTCCACCGCGAGCAGCGGGGTGTTGGAGATCCAGTCCGGCTGCGGGCCGCCCACATAGTGCAACAACCCGTTGAGCAGGCCGTATTCGGGGTTGTAGAGCACATGCTTCCAGAGCAGGGCCGCCGCCACCGGCACCACCAGGAAGGGGGCGATGAGCAGGGTGCGCACGATGCCCCGGCCGCGGAACCTGCGGTCCAGCAGCAGCGCCAGCGCCAGCCCGAGGACCAGGCTGGCCAGCACCACCGCCACCGTGAGCAGCACCGTCGTCCCCACCGAGTGGCGCAGGTCCGGATCGGTCAGCACCTGGCGGTAGTTGTCGACGCCGGTGAAGTGCCGGGCCTTGGGATAGAGGGCGTTCCAGTCGAAGAAGGAGATCACCAGGGTGGCCACGAACGGCAGCTGGGTCACCGCGATCATGAAGACGAGGGCCGGCAGGAGCGGGGCCCGGGTGGCCCAGGCGCGCAGCCGGGCGGGGGGCCGCTTCAGCGCCCGTGCGGAGGAGGCCGCGTAAGGGGCCGTGGTCGTGGCTGTCATCGTCCCTCGTACTCCTTGGAGATCTTCTCGGCGAGCTGCTGAGACTTCTTCAGGGCCGAGTCGACGGACTGGCGTCCGGCGATGGCCGCGCTGATCTCCTGGGAGACCTTGGTGCCGAGGTCGGTGAACTCGGGGATGCCGACGAACTGGATGCCGGGCGCGGGACGCGGCTGCACGCCGGGGTCGTTCGGGCGGGCGCTCTCGATGGCCTCCTTGGTCATCTCCTGGAAGGCGGCCGCCGACCTGCGGTAGGCGGGGTTGGTGTAGGTCGAGGCCCGCTTGCCCGCGGGGACGTCCGGCCAGCCGCTCGTCCCGCCGACCAGCTGCTCGTACTCCTTGCCGGACGCCCAGGAGACGAACTTCCAGGCCTTGTCGGGGTTGCGGGAGGCGTGCTGGATGCCCCAGGCCCAGGTGTAGAGCCAGCCGGAGGAGCTGGTCTTCTCGACGGGGGCGGGGGCGTAGCCGAGCCTGTCCTTGACCGGGGAGCCCTTGGCCTCCAGGGAGCCGGCCGCGGAGGTGGCGTCGTACCACATGGCGACCTTCCCCTGGGTCATGTCGTTCAGGCACTCGGCGAATCCGGACTGCGGGGCGCCGGACTCCCCATGGCCGCGGACGAGGTCGACATAGAACTTTGTCGCCTTCTCGAACTCGGGCGAGTCCAGGTGCGCCTTCCAGTGCTTGTCGAACCAGGTGCCGCCGAAGGTGTTCACGACGGTCGTCAGCGGTGCCATCAGCTCGCCCCAGCCGGGCAGTCCGCGCAGGCAGATGCCGCGCATGCCGGGCTTCGCGCCGTCCACCTCCGCGGCGAGGGCGGCCACCTGCTGCCAGGTGGGGTGGGCGGGCATCGTCAGGCCCTTCGCCGCGAAGACGTCCTTGCGGTACATCAGGAAGGACGACTCGCCGTAGAAGGGCTGCCCGTAGAGCCTGCCGTCGTCACCCGTGAGGGACTGGCGCATGGGCTTGAGCACGTCCTGCTCGTCGTACGACGGGTCCTTGGCGACGTACGGGTCCATCGACCGCAGCCAGCCGTTGCGGGCGTAGATCGGTATCTCGTAGTTGGAGAGGGTGGCGACGTCGTACTGGCCGGCCTGGTTGGCGAAGTCCTGGCTGATCTTGTCGCGGACGTCGTTCTCCGGCAGGACGGTGAAGTTCACCCGGATGCCGGTCTCCTTGGTGAAGTGCGCGGCGGTGAGCTTCTGCAGCTCCACCATCTGCGGGTTGTTGACCATCAGCACGTTGATCGAGTCGCCGCCGGATCCGGTTCCGCCCGCCCCGACCCAGCAGCCGGTCAGCAGCGGGGCGAGCAGCGTCCCTGCGGCGGCCGTGGCGAGCGTGGCTCGCGGCCTCCGTCGGCTCGGGGTGCGCATGGATCACTCCTGGAATTAAGGGGACATAAGGGGCATTCAGTGGGCGGGGGGTGCCCGGATGTACGGACGAGCCGGTGGTTCAGACCCGGATGACCTGTGGGCCCAGCAGGGCGTAGCGATGGGCCTCGGCCGCCGGGAGCAACGTGCTGGTCACGATCGCCTCCAGCGCGCCGA
This sequence comes from Streptomyces sp. NPDC004561, assembly GCF_053602155.1. NCBI lineage: Bacteria > Bacillati > Actinomycetota > Actinomycetes > Kitasatosporales > Streptomycetaceae > Streptomyces > Streptomyces sp. NPDC004561. Next base: position 12,336 of record NZ_JBSGDB010000171.1, on the reverse strand, counting down.
TCTCCGCGAACCGGCAGAAACCGACCGCTCCGAACTTGGTGTGCACGCCCGCGAACACGGTCCGCCGCGCGGCCCGGATCGCCTGCGCCTTGACCTCGCCGACCGCCGGGTCGGGCGTGGTCAGGCCGTGCTCGCGGGAGATGCCGTTGGCGCCGATGTAGGCGAGGTCGAGGACGAAGCCGGCCAGCATCCTCGTCGTCCAGTGGTCGACGGTGGCCAGGGTGCCGGCGCGGACCCGGCCGCCGAGCAGCAGCACCTGGGCGTGGCCCGCCTCGGCCAGGGCGCCGGCGACCGGCAGGGACGCGGTGACCACGGTCAGCGGCCGGTCCCCGGGGAGCGCCTCGGCGATGAGCTGTGGGGTGAAGCCCTCGTCGACGAAGACCGTCTCGGCGTCGCCGATCAGGTCGGCAGCGGCGGCGGCGATCCGGCGCTTCTCGGGCACCTGGCTGGTGGCCCGGAAGGCCAGCGTGGTCTCGAAGGCGGCGCTCTCCACCGGGTAGGCCCCGCCGTGGGTGCGGCGGACCAGCCCGTGGTCCTCCAGGGCGCGCAGATCGCGCCGGACGGTCTCCTTGGCCACGCCCAGCTCCACGGCGAGTGCGGCGACGTCGACCGAGCCGGTGGCGCGGGCGGCCCGCACGATCTCGCGCTGGCGTTCCTCCGCCGTCCTGGTGCTCATGTCGTCACCCGCTTCCCTGTGGAACTGCCCGTTCGGGCCCATGGGGGAAGTTCTACCGCCGGTGCGCGAGCCTGACCAGGTCTGTTGCGGGCCCGATGCTGACCGCTTGGGCCCGTTTGCCGGAGGTTCTGCCCGCCGCGGACCTGCGCGGCCGCCGGACGCCGAGTGGAAACGGGCGGCGCGGATGCCCGGATAGGGCGGCGGGCTGGCCCGTTCGGTGCCCGCCCGCCTCGCCGGGCGGTCGTTTCCCGCCGTCCGGCCCGCCCCGAAGGCTCAGTACGGCCAGATCGGCGGGTCGTTCACGAAGTGGCCGCCCAGATGGCTGTGGGCCGGGTTCGCGGGATCCGGTTCGCCCTGCTCGGCGATCAGCTTCCGGGCGTAGGGCTCGGAGTCGTCCCGCGGCTCGTAGCCGAGCGCCCGGGCGCTGCCCAGGTCCCACCACAGGCGTGTGTTGGCGGAGGAGCCGTAGACGACCGTGTGGCCGACGTTCTCTGCGGTCAGGGCCGCGTGGAAGAGGCGGGCGCCGTCGGCCGGGCTCATCCACACCGAGAGCATGCGCACGCTGGTCGGCTCCGGGAAGCAGGAGCCGATGCGCACCGAGACCGTCTCCAGGCCGTGTTTGTCCCAGTAGAGCTGGGCCAGGTCCTCGCCGAAGGACTTGGACAGGCCGTAGAAGGTGTCCGGGCGGCGCGGGGTGTCGACGGGGATCGGCGCCTCGCCCGGGCGCGGGGCCGGGGTGAAGCCGACGGCGTGGTTGGAGGAGGCGAAGACGATCCGGGGCACGCCTTCCCCGCGCGCGGCCTCGTAGAGGTGGTAGGTGCCCTCGATGTTCGACCGCAGGATCTTCTCGAAGGGCGCTTCCAGGGAGATGCCCGCGAGGTGGAGGACCGCGTCCACGCCCCGCACCGCCTCGCGCAGCGCGTCCGTGTCGGCGAGGTCCGCGGTGATCGCGTCCGGCGCGCCCTCGACGGGACGCATGTCGAACAGGCGCAGCGAGTAGCCGTACTCCGGCAGCAGGGACCGCATCAGGGTGCCGAGCCCGCCGGCGGCGCCGGTGAGCAGAACGGTGCGGGGAGCGGGCATCCGTCGGTCTCCTTGACGTCAGTGGCCGCATGCTTGGATGGGGTTCATATTCATGGACAAGCTAAGGAGCGGTGATCCGCCCCGTCAAGTGTGCCGTGACGAGGGTGATTTCGCTTCTGCGGCGCCTGTTCCGGCGCTCGACCCGCCCCCTTGCGGGCGCTTAGCGTGAGATCGTTCAGAAATATAGACACCGATCAGAAGCATGCACCGACTGGGAGAGCCAGTGACGCCTGCCCCTCTCGCCGCCCGGCTCAGCGCCCCGAGCGGGCCGCTCTTCTTCCCCGTCACGGCCTTCGGCCCCGACGGCTCGCCCGACCTCGACGTCTACCGCACCCATGTGCGCCGGGGCGTCGCGGCCGGCGCCGCCGCCGTGTTCGCCTGCTGCGGCACCGGGGAGTTCCACGCGCTGCTGCCCGAGGAGTTCGAGGCCTGCGTCCGGGTGGCCGTCGAGGCGGCCGGGGGGCGCGTCCCCGTCGTCGCTGGCGCCGGCTACGGCACCGCGCTGGCCGTCCGCTACGCGCGCCTCGCCGAGCGGGCGGGCGCCGACGGCCTCCTCGCGATGCCGCCGTACCTCGTGCTCGCCGGTCAGGAGGGCCTGCTGCGCCACTACCGGGAGCTCGCCGCGGCCACCGCCCTGCCGGTGATCGTCTACCAGCGCGACAACGCCGTCTTCACCCCGCCGACCGTCGTCGAACTCGCCCGCACCGACGGCGTCATCGGCCTCAAGGACGGCCTCGGCGACCTCGACCTGATGCAGCGGATCGTCAGCGCCGTGCGCACCGAGGTCCCCGGCGACTTCCTGTACTTCAACGGCCTGCCCACCGCCGAGCAGACCCAGCTCGCCTACCGCGCCCTCGGCGTCACCCTGTACTCCTCGGCCGTCTTCTGCTTCGCCCCCGAGATCGCCCTCGCCCACCACCGCGCCCTGGCCGCGGACGACACGGACACCGTGCGGCGCCTGCTCGACGGCTTCTTCCGCCCGTTCGTGGAACTGCGCGCGCAGGGCCGCGGCTACGCCGTCTCCCTCGTCAAGGCCGGCGTACGGCTGCGCGGCCTGGACGTCGGCGAGGTCCGGCCCCCGCTGCACGAACCGTCCGAGGACCACGTCAAACAGCTCGCCCGGCTGATCGAACGCGGCTACGCGCTGCTGGAGGAGGACGCGTGATCGAGCCTGCCGCCGCGCCCTCCGGCGCAGGACGTGTGAGCGATCTGGAGGGGGACGCGTGAAGGCCTCGGCGTTCGTCTATCCCTGGGACGTCAACGGAGACCCCGAGGCCCCCGCGCGCATCGCCGGACTCGGCGTCGAGCAGGTGACCCTCGCCGCCGCCTACCACTCCACCCGCGCCCTCACCCCCCGCCACCCCCGCCACCGCATCGTCACCGCCGAGTACGCGGCCCTGCTCTACCCGGCGGGCGCCGGGTGGGGGGGCCGCGGCCTGCGCCCCTGCCCCGCCGGCCGCTGGGCCCCCGGCGACGCGTACGGCGAGGCGGCGCGGGCGCTCGCCGCCGCCGGTCTGGAGGTGCACACCTGGGTGGTCCTCGCGCACAACTCCCGGCTCGGCGCCGAGCACCCCGACACCTCGGTCGTCAACGCCTACGGCGACCGCTACCCGTGGGCGCCCTGCATCGCCCAGCCCGCCACGCGCGCGTACCTGGTCGACCTGGCCGCCGAGGCCGCTGTACGCCCCGGCGCGCGCGGCACCGAACTGGAGTCCCTCGGCTGGTACGGGCTCCAGCACCTGCACGCCCACGACAAGATCTCCGGCGTCGGCCTCGGGGACGCCGGGCAGTACCTGATGTCCCTGTGCTTCTGCCCCTCCTGCCGCGCCGGGTACGGCGCGCATGGCCTGGACGGGGACGAGCTGGCGGGCTCCGTGCGCACCGGGCTGGAGCCGCTGTGGCGGGGCGCGGCGGACGACGCGGGGTGGCCGACGGTCGAGAAGCTGCTCGGCGAGGACACCGCGGCCGCCACGCGCGCGTGGCGCGACACCACCGCCCGCACCCTCCAGGAGGACGCCGTGGCCGCCGTCCGCGCCGCCGCGCCCGACGGCTTCCAGGTCCTGCTGCACGCCGACCCCGTCTCCCACCACTGCGGCGCCAATGCGGGCGTCGACCCCGGCCACATCCTGTCCGTCGCCGACGGCGTGGTGGTCCCCTGCACCGGCGGTACGGCCCTGCTGGCGCCCTTCGCCGAGCGGGCGCGGGAGCGGACCGTCCTGGCGGCCAACCTCACGGTGGTCACCGGGATGGGCGGCAGCCCCGCCACGCTCGCGGCGGACGCGGCACGCGCGCGTGCGGACGGGGCGACGGAACTGCGGCTCTATCACGCCGGGTTGGCGTCGGACGGAGACCTCGCCGCGGTGCGCTCGGCACTGGCGGCGCGCTGAACGAGCGGGGCCGCCGTCGCGAGCAGCGCCAGGCCGTAGCAGGGCAGCAGCAGCCCGGGACCGGCCAGTTCGACCAGGCCGGCCCCGGCGGCCAGACCCAGCACGTTCGGGGCGAAGAGCAGCGTGTTCGCGGTGGCCGTCGCCCGGCCGAGCAGCGGGCCGGGGGTCTCCCGCTGCACGGCGGTGAGCGCGGCGACCAGCGCGCACGGCAGCCCCAGCCCGCTCACCGCGCTCGACGCCAGGGCGACCGCGTCCCACGGCACGGCCCGCGCCGCCACCGCGACCCCCGTCAGCGCGATGCCCGCCGCCGCGAACCGGCGCCCGCCGAGCCGGCGCAGCGCCGGACCGGAGACCAGCCCGGCCGTCACCGACCCGACACCCTGGACGGCGTACAGCAGGCCCGTGTACGTGGGGGAGTGGCCGAGGCGGCCGACGACGGCGTAGATCGTCGCGCTGCTCAGGGAGGCGAGGAACATGGTCGTACCGCCCGCCCGGACCAGCGGGCGCAGCGCCGGGTGCCCCCACACCTGCCGGAAGCCCTCGGCGATCTCCCGCCGCCGGTCCCCGGCGGGCCGGACGGGCCGCTCCTCGCGCACGCGCAGGAGGGCGCACAGAACGGCGGCGAGGACGAAGGTGACCGCGTCCAGGCAGGCGACGGCCGGTCCGCCGCAGGCCGCGTAGAGACCCGCCCCGGTCAGCGGGGCGACGAGCTTCATGCCCTCCGTGACGCTCATGCGCAGTCCGTTGACGTCGCCGAGCACGTCCGGGCCGACGGCCGCGGCCACCAGGCCCGACTCGGCGGCGTCGTGGACCACTCCCTCGGCGCCGTACACGGCCAGCACCGCGAACAGCAGCCACAGGCGGCCCGGGGAGTCCACGGCGAACAGGGCGAGCAGCAGCGCGGCCATGCCCAGGTTGCCCGCGACGAGCAGCGGTCTGCGGCGGACGCGGTCGGCGAGCGCGCCCAGCGCCGGGCCCGCCAGGGTGGGCGCCCACATGGCGAGCAGACACAGGGCGGCCAGGCCGTCGGAGCCGGTGAGGTCCTTGACCCACACGCCCGACGCCAGCCACAGGGAGGAGGTGCCGAAGCCGGACACCACCACGGCCGCCAGGCACAGGGCCGCGTTGCGGTCGCGCAGCACGCGCAGCACCGCCGGGGAAGTCGTCATGCCTCGTCATCGTGGGCCTAAGGAGGGCGCCTGCGGATCCGTCGGATGCCTCATCCGCCGGGCCGGCGCGACGGCGGCAATCCGTCGGAACCTGTCGGTCCTGCGCTTCTTGACGCGGGGTGGCGCTTCGGGGGAGGGCGGTCGCCGGGGAAGTGGCTGCGCGGCCGCCGCCGGCACCGATGAGTTTCGGTGCGCCGGGCGGTCGGAACTCCGTACGGGCAGTGCGAACCCGAAGGAGCAAGGCATGACCATGGTCGACCTGGGCCCCCAGGCCCACATCGTGGCGCGGCTCGCCGAGACGGTCACCGACGAACAGCTGACGGCCCCGACCCCGTGCCCGGGGCTCGCGGTGCGGAACCTGCTGGGCCACATCCACGGGCTGTCCGTCGCCTTCCGCGACGCGGCCCGCAAGAGCCTCGGCGCCACGACCGACACCAACCCGGGCGCCACCGTCCCGGACATCGGCCCCGGCTGGCGCGAGGAACTGCCCAAGGCGCTGGACGAAGTCGCCGACGCCTGGCGCGACCCGGCCGCGTGGACCGGCATGACCCGCGCGGGCGGGGTGGACCTGCCGGGCGAGGTGGCCGGCGCCGTCCTCGCCGACGAGCTGGTGATCCACGGCTGGGACCTGGCCCGCGCCACCGGCCTGCCCTACGCCGCCGACCCCGCCGCCCTGGACGCGGCCCACGGCTTCCTCCTCGTCGCGGCCGAGAACCCCGACCGCCCCGGCGGCCTCTTCGGCCCGGTCGTCCCGATCCCGTCGGAGGCACCCCTGCTGGACCGCGCGGTGGGCCTGAGCGGCCGGTACCCGGGGTGGCACCCGGCGGGCTGACCGGTGACTGCGTGAGGGGCGGGGCCATGCCGGTCCGGTGCGGGCATGGCCCCACCGCACACCGCGACGGTCCCGCGCCCCGGCGACCGGGCGGGCTCAGCGGAATGCGGCACCAGCCCGCTGGTCGTGCACGGCCCGATGGACCTGCTGTTCGGCGGGCTGCTCGCCATGGCACGGACAGCCGCCAGGACGCCCACCGCGGTACCCGAGGCTCCGCTTGGCCGGGCGGCCGGGACTTGACCAAGTGACCGGGGCACGGGTGCTCGCGGCCGTACGCTCCTCTTCATGCCGCTCACGCTCACCGTCCTCGGCGCCGCCTCGCCGCACCCCGGCCCGGACCGGCCCTGCTCCGGATATCTGCTGTCCGGAGGGGGCGCCGAGGTATGGGTGGACGCGGGGCCCGGTACGTTCGCCGCGTTGCAGCGGCACACCGACCCGGCGCGGCTCACGGCGATCTGGATCTCCCACCTGCACGCCGACCACAGCGCCGACCTGCTGTCCGCCGCCTACGCCTTCGCCTTCGGCGGGATGACCCCGGCCGCGCCGGTCCCGGTGTACGCCCCGCAGGACTGCGCCCGCCGCCTGGCCGGCTTCTTCGGGCGGGCGGACAGCGACTTCCTCAAGGGCGTCTTCGACTTCCGGCCCCTGTACGACGGCCACGACGTACGGCACTGGAACCTCCGCCTCACCGCCCGCGCCGTCGCCCACGACACCGAGGCGTACGGGCTGCGGGCCGAGTGCCAGGGGAGTGTGCTCGCCTACTCCGGGGACAGCGGGCCCTGCGCCGCGCTCGGTGAACTCGCCCTGCACGCCGACCTGTTCCTGTGCGAGGCCGACATCCACGCGCATCGCGGTGGCGAACAGGTGCATCTGACGCCGGAGGACGCCGGGCGGATCGCCCTCGGCGCCCGTGTGCGCGCGCTGCTCGTGACCCACGTGGGCCCCACGCTCACCCGCGAGGCGGCCGCCGCCCGCGCCGCCGTGGCCTCCGGCCGGCCCGCCCGCAGCGCGGTCGAGGGCGACGTCCACACCGTCTGAGAAGCCCCGGCTTCCTCTCCCGCATCACCGACCTGCTCCACCTGGACCGGCCGACCGTCTGTACGACACGCGGCGCGAGCAACCGGAGGCGGCCGGTCGCCGGGCCGTACCGGGGACCCGGCTGACGACCGTGCCGAATCCGCCCGTGCGCGGTGGCGAGAAAGTGCGTATCGATCGGGTAACAGCCCTCGCAGCGCCCGGGGTTATGCGCGTAGACAGTCCGTGACCTGGTGCATCACTCTCATCCATCGGATCCGGAGAACCCATGCGGAAGTCCCACAGAGTCGCCGCCGCCACCGCCGCCTGCGTGGTCGCCGGTGCCGCGCTGTACGGCGCGGGCGCGGCCACCGCCGGTCAGTCGACGGCCAACTCCACCCACGAGCCCTACAACATCGGGCTCCTGACGCAGGACATCGACAAGTACTACGGCACCACCGCCGACAGCAACGGTGTCTACCAGGCGTCCCCGGACAGCCCGTACGCCGAGGACCTGGCGCGCATCGACGCGGACGCCAAGCGCTACATCGACAAGGCGGCCCGCAAGGCCCGCCACCACGGCGAGAAGCCGGCCGTCATGTTCGACATCGACGACACGCTGCTGCTCAGCCTCGACTACGAGAAGCGCTACAACTACTCGTACAACCCCACCACGTGGAACGACTACGTGAACAAGGCCGACCGCCCGGAGGTCTTCGGCAGCCCGGAGCTGGTCCGCTACGCCCAGTCCAAGGGTGTCGAGGTCTTCTACAACTCCGGTCTGTCGGAGGCGCAGCGCGCCGCCGCGGTCGCCAACCTGAAGAAGATCGGCGCCGACGTGAACCTCGACGCCGCCCACATGTTCCTCAAGGACAAGGCCAACCCGCCCGCGTACCTGAGCGGTTGCGCCACCCCGGGCGCCTGGACCTGCACGACCGTGCAGTACAAGTCCGGCACCCGCAAGCACATCGAGGACGACCTCGGGTACGAGGTCATCGCCAACTTCGGCGACCAGTACTCGGACCTGGACGGCGGCTACGCGGACCGCACGTACAAGCTGCCGAACCCGACGTACTTCGTCTCCTGACGCCCGGGCTGCTCGGCCTTCCGTCCTGAGCGGCGGCGTCCCTCTCGGCCCCCGTCACCGGCAGCAACGCGCCGTGGCGGGGGCCGACGGGCGTCCGCGGGCGGACGGCGGAATCCGTGACACGAAGGAAACCTGAAACAGATCCGGCAAGGGAACAATCCAGCCAGCATCCGCACACCGCTCATCAGGCGACGAGGAGTTGGACCATGTCCGAGACGCAGACGGTGGACCAGCGGCCAGAGGCCGTGCCACCTGCCCGCAACGGCGTCGACCGGTACTTCAGAATCTCCGAACGGGGATCCACCTTCGGCCGGGAGATACGCGGCGGTCTCGCCACTTTCTTCACCATGGCCTACATCCTTGTCCTGAATCCGATCATCCTGGGCAGCGCCAGGGACAAGTACCACCACGCCCTCGACACCGGCCAACTCGTCACCGCCACGGCCCTGGTGGCCTGTGTGATGACCGTCGTCATGGGTGTCGGCGGCAACCTCCCCCTCGCCATCGCCGCCGGCCTCGGCCTCAACGCCGTCGTCGCCTTCCAGCTGGCCCCGCTGATGAGCTGGCCCGACGCGATGGGCCTGGTCGTCCTCGAAGGACTGGTCATCTGCCTGCTGGTCCTCACCGGACTGCGGGAGGCGATCATGAACGCCATCCCGCAGCAGCTCAAGCAGGCCATCGGCGTCGGCATCGGCCTGTTCATCGCCTTCATCGGCTTCGTGGACGCCGGGTTCGTCAGCCGCATCCCGGACGTCGCGAACACCACCGTGCCCGTCCAGCTCGGCGCGGTCGGCCGGCTCACCGGCTGGCCCGTGCTGGTCTTCTGCGTCGGTGTGCTGCTCACCATCGCGCTGCTCGCCCGGAAGGTGAAGGGCGCGATCCTCATCAGCATCGTGTCGATGACCGTCGTCGCGATCGTCATCAACGCCGTGGCCGACATCAAGAGCTGGGGCCTGACCACGCCCAAGGTCCCCGACAAGATCGTCGCCGCCCCGGACTTCGGGCTCATCGGTCACTTCAGCCTGTTCGGCGGCTTCGCCAAGGCCGGCGTCCTCACCGCCGTGCTGCTGGTCTTCACCCTCATCCTGTCCGACTTCTTCGACGCCATGGGCACCATCGTCGGCATCAGCGCCGAGGCCGGACTGCTCGACGACAGGGGGCAGGTGCCCGGCATCGGCCGCGTGCTGTTCATCGACGGCGCCGCCGCCGTGGCCGGCGGCCTCGGCTCCGCCTCCTCCAACACCGCCTACATCGAGTCCGCGGCCGGCGTCGGCGAGGGCGCCCGCACCGGCTTCGCCAACCTCGTCACCGGCGGCCTGTTCGGCCTCGCGCTCTTCCTCACCCCGCTGCTCACCATCGTCCCGCTCCAGGCGGCGGCGCCCGCGCTGATCGCCGTGGGCTTCCTGATGATGACCCACGTCAAGCACATCGACTGGGACAGGTACGAGATCGCCATCCCGGCGTTCCTCACCATCGCGGCGATGCCCTTCACCTACTCCATCACCGACGGCATCGGCGCGGGCTTCCTCTCCTACGTCCTCATCAAGTCGGTGCTGGGCAAGGCCAAGGAGGTCAACTGGCTGCTGTGGGGCGTCTCGGCACTGTTCCTGGTGTACTTCGCGATCGATCCGGTGGAGCAGCTGCTGGGCGTCAAGTAGCCGGGGCGAGGGGGCGGGTTCCGGAACCGCCCCCTCGACGTCACTTGAGCGCCGCCTGCATCATCGCCTTGGCCACCGGCGCGGCCAGCCCGTTTCCGCTCACCTCGGACCGGGCCGCGTCCGACTGCTCGACCATCACGCCGACGGCGACCTCCTTGCCGCCGCTGCCGGACTTGCCGTAGGACGTGAACCAGGCGTACGGCGTCTTGCTGTTGTTCTCGCCGTGCTGGGCGGTACCGGTCTTGCCGCCGACGGTCACCCCCGGGATCAGGGCGTTCGTGCCGGTGCCGTCCTTCACCACCGTCTCCATGGCCGACTGGAGCTGCTCGGCGGTCGAGGAGCTGACGATCTGCTTGGTGCCCGCGTTCTCGTCGTAGTTCTGCAGCACGTCACCGCCGCCGTTGGTGATCTGGGACACCATGTGCGGCGAGACCAGCTTGCCGCCGTTGGCGATGGCCGCCGACACCATCGCCATCTGCAGCGGGGTCGCCGTGACGTCGAACTGGCCGATGCCGGACAGCCCGGTCTGCGCCGTGTCCATGTGCGACGGGTACACGCTGGCGTAGGGCCGCACCGGCACGTCCTGCTTGTCGTCGTCGAAGCCGAACTTCTCGGCCATGGCCCTCACCTTGTCCTGCCCGAGCTGGACGGCCATGTGGCCGAAGACGTTGTTGCAGGAGTAGCGCAGGGCGACGCGGATCGGGGCGTCCTTGCAGGGAGCCGACTTGTTCTCGTTCGACAGCACCCTCGTCGTGCCCGGCAGCGTGTAGGGGTCGGGGCTGTCGGTCGGGTCGTCCACGTTCTTGTACAGCCCGCTCTCCAGCGCGGCCGCCGCCACGACCAGCTTGAACGTCGAGCCGGGCGGCAGCGGCTGGCGCAGCGCACGGTTGGTGAGCGGCTGGTCCTTGTCCTTCGTGAGCGACAGCCAGGCCGTCCCGGCCGTGTTCGCGTCGGCGAGCGTGGCGGGGTCGTACGACGGCGTCGACACCACGGCGAGGATCCTGCCGGTCTTCGGGTCCACGGCGACGGCCGCGCCCTTCTTGTCACCGAGGGCGCTGTAGGCCGCCTTCTGCACCGCCGGGTCGATGGTGGTGACCACGTTGCCCGGGTCGGCGCGCTCTCCGGTGAGGGTGTCCATGACGGTGTTCAGCTGCGGGTCCGTGCCGTTGAGCAGGTCCTTGTAGATGCCCTCCAGCTGCGTGGGCGCGTAGGCCTGTGAGGCGTAGCCCGTCACCGCCGCGTACAGCTTGCCGTCCGTGTAGGTCCGCTTGTAGGCGAGGTCGCTTCCCTTCGTCCGCGTCGAGCCGGTGATCGCGTCGCCGGCCACGATGATGTTCCCCAGCGGCCGCGAGTACGTCTCGATCGCGTTGCGCCGGTTGTAGTTGTCGTCCGCGAGGGCCTGGCCGTCGTAGAACTGCACCCAGGTCGCCCTGCCGAGCAGGGCGAGCACGAGCAGCAGCGTGAAGACGGACGCCCGCCTGATCGTCTTGTTCATCCCGCCCGGAAGACGAGAGCGACGGGGGTGTCGTTCCCGTACGCCCGTATTTCTCATCCGTTGCTCATCGTGTGCTCAGAAACCCGGCCTCGTACGCTGCGATCACCGCCTGGGTGCGGTCCCGGGTGCCGGTCTTGGCCAGCACCGCCGCCACATGCGTCTTCACGGTGGCCGGTCCGACCTCCATGCGCCGGGCTATCTCGGCGTTGGTGAGCCCCGCGGCCATGTGCCGCAGCACCTCGCTCTCCCGCCCGGTGAGCCTGCGCGCCCAGGCCGGGGGAGCGGGCGCCGTGCGCGCGTGCGCGGCCGCGAGGGCCCGTACGGCCGACGGGAACAGCAGGCTGTCGGTGCGGGCGACCAGCCGTACCGCCTGGACGAGGGAGTCCGCGTCGGCCCGCTTGAGCAGGAAGCCGGCGGCTCCGGCGCGCAGCGCGTCGTACACGTAGGAGTCGTTCTCGAAAGTGGTCACGACGACGACCCGCGGCGGCTCCGGAAGCGTGCCGACGATCTGCTCGGTGGCCCGGATGCCGTCGACCTCCGGCATACGGACGTCCATGAGCACGACGTCGGGCCGCAGTTCCCGGACCACGGACACGGCCTCGGCGCCGGTCGCCGCCTCGCCGACCACCTCCAGACCGGGCTCGGCGGAGAGGATGGCGCGCAGGGCGGTACGGACCATGCGCTCGTCGTCGGCGAGGACGATCCGGATGGCGGGCCGGTTCATGCGGGTCCTTCCAGGGGGAGTCGTACGCACAGGCGCCAGGTGTCCCCGGACGGCCCCGCCTCCGCCGCGCCGCCCAGCAGGCGGACGCGGTCGGCGACGCCGCGCAGGCCGTGACCGCGGCAGCAGGCACCTGGAATGGCCGACCGACCCAAGCGGGGGGAGCCCCGCCTCCGAGCCGGCAGCACGTCAATCCGTTTGCAAGGGTCGCGAC
>NZ_JBSGDB010000170.1:0-17222 GCF_053602155.1 Streptomyces sp. NPDC004561 | reverse complement strand
ATCGCCGGGGCCCGGGTGCTCGCCCACCGGGTGGGGCTGCGGCCGTCCCGGGACGCGGTACGGCTGGAGCGGCAGGCCCTCCCCGGCGGGCGGGTGCTGGTGCACCACTACGGGCACGGCGGGGCCGGGGTCACGGTGGCCTGGGGCTGTGCCCGGGAGGCGGCCGGGCTGGTGCTGCGCCCGGCCGCCTGAGCGGCCGGCGCCGGTCAGCCCGCCGGGATGTGCCGGGATGTGCGCGGTGCGCGCAGGCCGTTCGGGGTCGCCGGCGCGGGAGCCGCGGCGGCGCCGCCGGACGTGGCACGGGCGAACGCCTCCGCGCCGCCGACCAGCGGGAGCCGGGCCGTCGTACCGGACAGGTCGACGGTCAGCGTCGGCCTGGTGGACGGCGGGTCGATGAGGTCCCTGTCCGTGCCGGCGACGATCAGGGCGAGGCCGTGCCCCTTGGGGATCACATGGTCGGTGGCCGCCAGGGAGAGGGTCATCCGGTAGGCCTTGCCCGGGGTGAGCGGGACGCCCTTGTCGAGCGAGGCGTAGTGGCCGAGGTCGGCCCAGCCGCGGCTGAACACCGTGTAGTCGACCTCGGCGGTCTTCGCCCGGGTCTCCTTGAAGCAGGCGCTGTCCCCGGCGGTGCTCTCGCCCCAGCAGGTGCGGTCGGTGAGGGTGGTGATGCCTTCGGCCGAGTCCGCGTAGTCCCGGATGGTGTCCGGGCCGAGGTCCACCAGGACCGCGGACAGATGCGCCGAGGCCGTGGTCGGGGTCGCGGTCACCGTCACCGTGGCGGAGCCGGACAGGCGCAGGTCGTGGCTGAGCGGTGCGGTGAGGAATCCCGCCTTCTCGGGGGTGGTGGCGGCGAGGTGCGCGGCCCAGTCGGTCTCGCCGAGCTTCGGGTCGTCGGTGAACGTCTCGCTGCCGTGGGCCGGGCTGAGGCCGAGCGTGCCGACGCCGGGCGCGGTGCCGGGGGCCGGGTGCAGGGTGGTGGCGCGGGTGCCGCTCGGGGGCCAGGACTTCGAGGTGACCCACTGGTCGGGGTGGCGTTCGATGTCGGCCGTCGGCTCGCGGTCGACGCCGTTGTCGTAGCCGAGCAGTTCGTGGTCGAACCAGCGGTGCAGGGTGTCGACCCAGGCGCCGCGCCGGTAGTCGAAGGGGTCGACGTGGCCGGTCTGGGACAGCCACAGCTTCCGCTTCACGCCGTGCTTCGCGAGGGCGTCCCACCACTGGCCGAAGTGCTTGGTGCGGACGTTGAGGTCCTGCATGCCCTGGGCCACGAACACGCTGGCGCGCACCTTGGCCGCGTCCTTGACGTAGTCACGCTCGGTCCACAGCGGGGTCCAGTCGCCGCTGCGCGGGCTGCCGTCGGCGAGCTTCTTCTGCTCGGCGGCGCAGTGGGCCTGGGCGCCGTCGCTCTCGACGTATCCGGCCAGGTCGGCGGGGCCGCCGTCGTAGAGCGGGGCGCCCTGGGCGAAGTAGTAGTCGTACCAGGAGGAGATGGCGCTGATCGGCACGATGGTCTTCAGGCCCTTGACACCCGTGGCGGCGACGCCGTTGGCGATGGTGCCGTCCCAGCTCTTGCCGATCATGCCGGTACGGCCGTTGGTCCAGCCGGCCTTGACCGTCGAGGTGCCGGTGCGTGTGGTGTACGCCCGGGCGCGGCCGTTCAGCCAGTCGATCACGGCCTTCGCCGACCGGACGTCGGAGCGGCCGCCGACGTCGACGCAGCCGTCGGAGCGGTTGGTGCCGGTGAGGTCGACGCCGACGAAGGCGTAGCCGCGGGGCACGAAGTAGTTGTCGTAGAACAGCGGCATCTGGACGACATGGCCGTTCGCGTCGTACGTCTTGACCTGGCTCTCGTTGCCGCGCCCGCAGCAGGAGTAGTACGGGCTGGCGTCCATGACGACCGGCACCTTGCGGCCCTGCCGGGCGGGTTCGGCGGGGCGGACGATGTCGGCGGCGACGCGGTCGGTGTGTCCGTCGCCGTCCTCGTCGAGGCCGGTGTCCACCCACACGGACTCGCGGATGGCGTGGGCGTAGGAGTAGACGGGGGTGCTCTCGCGGGGCGCGGCCTGCGCCGCGGCCGGGGCGAGGAACGCGGCCATCAGGGTGGCGGCGGCCGCTGCCGCGAGCGTTCTCCAGATCGTGGAGGGCGTGCGCAGGGCCCTGCGAAGGTGCGTGCTAATCGGCATGCGCGGACGGTACTCCGGTCAACTCCCGTACAGAAGAGCGCTTTACGGCACACGGGTGGCTCATGTCGGCCGAATGGCGATCGTGTGACAGCAGGGGTCATGGACAGGCCAGGGGCCACAGGGACTCAATAGGGTCCGAACAGACTTCTCCGAACGGACCTTCGGTCCCGACGACTTGGAGCTGACGTGCACCGCAGAATCATCGCGCCGGGCGCACTGGCGGCGGCCTCCCTCCTGCTGGCGATCCCGGCATCGGCCGCGAGCTACTCGCCCGGCGCGCCGGGCATCGGCGACCCCTACTACCCGTACTACGGCAACGGCGGCTACGACGTCTCGCACTACGACCTGAGGCTGCGGTACCAGCCGAAGACGGACGAGTTGCGGGGCACGGCGACGATCCTGGCGCGGACCACACAGGACCTGTCCAGCTTCGACCTGGACTTCCTGCTGGACGTGAGCGAGGTGCGGGTCAACGGCGTCAAGGCCGTCTTCGCGCACTCCCAGCAGCACGAACTGGTGATCACGCCGAAGACCCCGCTGGCCAAGGACACCCCGATCACGGTCGTGGTCCGCTACAGCGGGGTGCCGTCCACCAGGAGCGCGTACGGCTTCGACACATGGCACCGCACGCCGGACGGCGCGGTGGCCGCCGACGAGCCCGAGGCCGCCTGGTGGTGGTTCCCGAGCAACGACCATCCGAGCGACAAGGCCACCTACGACGTGTCGGTGGCGGTGCCGGACGGCACCCAGGCCATCTCCAACGGCACGCTCCAGTCGACCTCCTCGCAGCTTGGCTGGACCCGCTACAGCTGGCGGCAGAACAAGCCGCAGGCGACCTATCTGGCCACGCTCGCCATCGGGAAGTTCGACATCACGACCGGCACCTCCGAGGGTGGCGTGCCGGTCGTCAACGCCTACAGCAAGGACCTCGGCGACAACGACGGGGCGGCACGGGCGAGCGTGGAGCGCACCGGGGAGATCGTCGACTGGCTCAGCGGCTATTTCGGGCCGTATCCGTTCAGCAGCGCCGGCGGCTACGTCCCGAACACCACCACCGGGTACGCGCTGGAGACGCAGACCCGCGTGTACTACAGCCCGAAGCAGTTCGCGAAGGGCGCCAACGCCTCCGTCGTCGTGCACGAGCTGGCGCACCAGTGGTACGGCGACGACGTGTCGGTCAAGGGCTGGAAGGACATCTGGCTGAACGAGGGCTTCGCGACGTACGCGCAGTGGCTCTGGTCCGAGCACGAGGGCGAGGGCACCGCGCGGCAGCTCGCCGACTACGTGTACGCGTCCCATCCGGCCGCCGACCCGTTCTGGAAGGTCGCGCCGGGTGACCCGGGCCCGGACAACCAGTTCGACGCCGCCGTCTACGACCGGGGCGCGGCCGCCGTCCAGGCGCTGCGCGACGAGGTCGGCGACCACGCGTTCTTCCGCATCCTCAAGGGCTGGCCGAAGGAGCACGCGTACGGCAACGCCTCGGTGGCCGACTTCGAGAGGTACGCCGAGCAGGTGTCCGGCAAGCACCTCGCGGGCCTGTTCGGCACCTGGCTGTTCCAGCCGTCGAAGCCGGCCGCGCCCGCGGCGCGCTCCGTCGCGAAGGCGGGTGCGGCGGTCGCGCAGCCGAAGTCGTGGAAGAAGATCGAGGCCGCGCACGACGTGCGCTGAGGCCTCACCGGACCGGCTCGGCCGCCCTTGCGAGGAGGTCGTCCCGGCCTATCGCGTCCGCGCGGGTGGCCGGGACGGTGCAGGCGTACGCCCCGGCGATCGCCCCGAAGCGGGCGCACCGCTCGGGCGGCTCGCCGGTGAGGCGGCCGTAGAGGAACGCGGCGGCGAAGGCGTCGCCCGCGCCGTTGGAGTCCACCACCGGCGCGGGCGGGGTCACCGCCGGTACCCGGGTCAGCTCGCCGTCGGCCAGCAGGTACGCGCCCTCGGCGCCCGCGGTGGCGACCACGGCCTCGGCCCGGCCCCGCTCGGCGATGTGCCGCATCGTGCGCTCGGGGTCGGTCAGGGCGGCGGCGGACAGGAAGACGACGTCGGCCGCGTGGGCGAACGGCTCGTGGTACGGGTTCTCGCCGTCCCAGTCGTGCAGGTCCGTGGACAGGGGCAGGCCCGTCCCGGCCAGCACCGGGAGGGCCCCGGCGCAGGGCTGGGTGATCGTCACGTGCACATGCCGGCTCGCCCCGGCCAGCGTGCGCAGCGTCTCCGGCGGGAAGCGGTCGCCGGGGCGGGCGCGGCTGGTGTCGTACAGGGACAGCCGGCGGCCGTCGGGGCCGACGAGGTTGACCGCCCGCTTGGTGCCGGCGGGCTGCGGGAGCGCGGTCAGGGCGATGTCGTGCTCGCGGTGCAGGGCGCGCACGAGGTCGCCCTCGGGGTCGTCGCCGAGCAGGTCGAGGTGGTGGGTGCGCAGGCCGAGCGCGGCCAGGCCGAGGGCGACGAAGTCGCCGGTCTGCCCCGCCCGGGTGCGGATCCCGGTGTCGATCATGTAGCTGTCGGCGTACGGCAGGGGCAGCTCGGGGACGTGGATGATCGTGTCCACGCCCGCTCCGCCCAGCACCAGCACATCGGCCCGCACGCTCATCCGCCGCCCTCCCCGTGGCCGTACACCGTCACCGGTGGCTCCGCCGGGGGCGCTGTCCCCGTCGCCGTGGGCCTTCGGGTGATCGGTACGTGCGGATCGTACATGGCTGGTCGCGCGGTTCCCCGCGCCCCTTCGGGGGCGCCTGCCGCGTCGCCCTCGGCCGACGCGACGGTGGCGCCACCTCGGGTGCGATCTCCGAGACGACGCCACCGTGGGCGGGGCCACCGACCGTGGGCGGGGCCACCGACCGTGGCCGGGGGCCGCTACTTCGTCAGCTGCGACAGTTCCTGGTCGGCGTTCCGCGCCACCCGGCGGCGCACGCCGAACCAGCCGGCGACCAGCATGACGGCGATCACCGGGATCAGCAGGATGGTCTTCCGGCCGACCTCGGGGTCGTTCCACATCATGCCGAGGCAGACCAGCAGGAACGCGATCGTGGCGATCTCGGTGACGGGCGAGAACTTCAGCTGGAAGTTCGGCCGGGTCGAGAGGCCCGCGCGGGCGCGGCGGACGAAGATCATGTGGCAGAGCATGATGATCACCCAGGTGCTGATGATGCCGAGCGAGGCGACGTTCAGCACGATCTCGAAGGCCTGGCTGGGCACCAGGTAGTTCAGGCCGACGCCGAGCACGCAGACCGCGCAGGTCAGCAGGATGCCGCCGTAGGGGACCTGGCTGCGGTTCATGCGGGCCGTGAACTTCGGGGCGGAGCCCGCCATGGCCATGGAGCGCAGGATGCGGCCGGTGGAGTACAGGCCGGAGTTCAGCGAGGACATGGCGGCGGTCAGCACGACGAGGTTCATGACGTCGCCGGCCGCCGGGACACCGATCTTCGACAGGACCGTGACGAACGGGCTCTCGTCGGCGGAGTACACCGAGCCGGGCAGCAGCAGGGCGAGCAGCACGACCGAGCCGACGTAGAACAGACCCACACGCCACATGATCGAGTTCACCGCGCGCGGGACGACCTTCTCGGGCTCGGCGGTCTCGCCGGCGGCGACACCGACCAGCTCCAGGGCGGCGTAGGCGAAGATCACGCCCTGCATGACCAGGACGACCGGCATCGCGCCGTGCGGGAGGAGCCCGCCGTGGTCGCTGATCACGCTCAGACCGGGGGTGTGGCCGCCGACCTTGTGATGGGTGGCGAGCAGGAAGATGGAGATCAGCATGAAGCCGACGATGGTGGCGACCTTGATGATCGCGAACCAGAACTCCATCTCGCCGAAGATCTTCACCGAGATCAGGTTCACGGCGAGGACCACCGCGAGGGCGATCAGGGCGAGCACCCACTGGGGAATGCTGGTGAACATGCTCCAGTAGTGCGTGTAGAGCGCGATCGCGGTGATGTCGGCGATGCCGGTGGTCGACCAGTTGAGGAAGTACATCCAGCCGGCGACGTAGGCGCCCTTCTCGCCGAGGAACTCGCGGGCGTAGCTCACGAAGGACCCGGAGGACGGGCGGTACAGGACCAGCTCGCCGAGGGCCCGGACCACGAAGAAGGCGAAGACGCCGCAGACCAGGTAGGCCAGGGCGAGCGCCGGGCCCGCGTTGTGCAGGCGGCCGCCGGCACCGAGGAGGAGTCCGGTGCCGATGGCGCCGCCGATGGCGATCATGTTGACGTGGCGGGCCTTGAGGTCCTTGCTGTAACCGGCGTCGCCCGCGTCCGCCGGGATCCCGGCCACCTCGGGACGATGGGTGGCCTGCGCCGATTCCACGGTGTCCTTGCTGCTCAAGCCTGGTTCCACTTCCTGGTGCGCCCGGATCTCGTGGGTCCGGGGGTCGTGCAGGTCCTGGCCCGCACCACCCGGATGTGTCGCGGCACAGACCAAGACAGCACCTTTGCAGAGGGAAAGGCCGATGCGCGGTGGCCCATGTCACAGAGCGTCACTTCTCACATGATTCGTGCACCGTGCACACATTTCCCACGGGAGCTTTCACAGTGTTGGTGAGACAGCGATACTGTTGAACATGACGACCGACTCCGGGGAGCCGACGCTCACCATCGACGAACTCGCCGCCCGGACGGGCGTCACGGTCCGTACGATCCGCTTCTACGGCAGCCGGGGACTGCTCCCGCCGCCGGTGATCGGTGCGCGCCGGGTGGGTCACTACGGGCCCGGGCACCTGGCACGGCTGGCCCTCATCGAGGAGTTGCAGCAGCAGGGGATGACGCTGGCGGCGATCGAGCGGTACCTCGGGCAGCTGCCGCCGGACCTCAGTCCGCACGACCTCGCCATCCACCGCGCGGTGGTCGCGTCCTGGGCGCCCGACGCGGTGGAGACGGTGTCGCGGCCGGAGCTCGAGCGGCGGGCGGGCCGGCCGCTCGGCCCCCAGGACATGGAGCGGCTGGCGGCGATGAACGTCGTCGCGCCCGGGGAGGAGGACACCTTCCGCGTCGACTCGGGGCTGCTCCGGCTCGGTGTGCAGCTCCTCGACGTACCGCTGTCGCAGGACGCGATCCTCGCGGCGCGCAAGGTGCTCATGGAGCACTCGCGCGCCGCGGCCCACGAACTCGCCCAGGTCTTCCGCGGCGAGGTCGCCGAGCGGGACACCCGTGATGTGAGGTCCCTGTCGGCGCACATGCACCCGCTGGTGGTGCAGGCGCTGCTCACGACGTTCCAGCGATCGCTGCGTCAGGAGCTGAGCGAGTGGATCACCGGGTCAGGAACCGGCTGAGTCGCTGAACCGCTCCCCCTTCTCGGCCTTCTCCACCAGCAGCGCGGGCGGGGTGAACCGCTCGCCGTACGCCTCGGCCAGCTCCCGCGCGCGTGCCACGAATCCGGGCAGGCCGCCCTCGTAGCCGTTGACGTACTGGAGCACGCCACCGGTCCAGCCGGGGAAGCCGATGCCGAGGATGGAGCCGATGTTGGCGTCGGCGACGGAGGTCAGGACGCCCTCTTCGAGGAGCCGGACGGTGTCGAGCGCCTCGGCGAAGAGCATCCGCTCCTGCATGTCCCGGAACGGGATCTCGTGGCCCCCCTTGGTGAAGTGCTCCCGCAGGCCCGGCCAGAGCCCGGCGCGCTTACCGTCCTCGGCGTACTCGTAGAAGCCCGCGCCGCCACCGCGGCCCGGCCGGCCGAACTCGTCGACCATGCGGTCGATGACCGCCTCCGCCGGGTGCGCGGTCCAGGTGCCACCCGACTCCTCCACGGCGCGCCGGGACTCGTTGCGGATCTTGCGCGGCAGGGTGAGGGTCAGCTCGTCCATGAGGGAGAGCACCTTGGCCGGGTAGCCGGCCTGCGCGGCGGCCTGCTCCACGGAGGCGGGCTCGATGCCCTCGCCGACCATGGCGACGCCCTCGTTGATGAAGTGGCCGATCACCCGGGAGGTGAAGAAGCCGCGCGAGTCGTTGACGACGATCGGCGTCTTGTTGATCTGCCGGACCAGGTCGAAGGCGCGGGCCAGGGCCTCGTCGCCGGTCCGCTCGCCCTTGATGATCTCGACCAGCGGCATCTTGTCGACCGGCGAGAAGAAGTGCAGCCCGATGAAGTCGCCCTGGCGCTCCACGCCCTCGCCGAGGGTGGTGATGGGCAGGGTGGAGGTGTTGGAGCACAGCAGGGCGTCGGGGGCGACGACGGACTCGATCTCCTGGAAGACCTTGTGCTTGAGGGCGGTGTCCTCGAAGACGGCCTCGATCACCGCGTCGCAGCCCGCGAGGTCGGCGGCCTCGGCGGTGGGGGTGATGCGGGCGAGCAGCGCGTCCGCCTTCTCCTGGCTGGTGCGGCCCTTGGCGACGGCCTTGGCGCACAGCTTCTCGGAGTAGCCCTTGCCCTTGGCCGCGGCCTCCGGGGAGACGTCCTTGAGGACGACGTCGATGCCGGCGCGGGCGCACGAGTAGGCGATGCCGGCGCCCATCATGCCGGCGCCGAGGACGGCGACCTTGCGGACCTTGCGGGGCTCGATGCCCTTCGGGCGGTTGGCGCCGGAGTTGACGGCCTGGAGGTCGAAGAAGAACGCCTGGATCATGTTCTTCGAGGTCTGCCCGGCGGCCAGCTCCACGAAGTAGCGGGCCTCGATGACCTGGGCGGTCTCGAAGTCCACCTGGGAGCCCTCGACGGCCGCGGCGAGGATGTTGCGGGGGGCCGGGTAGGGGGCGCCTCCCGTCTGCTTGCGCAGGGTGGCCGGGAAGGCGGGCAGGTTGGCGGCGAACTTCGGGTTGGCCGGGGTGCCGCCGGGGATCCGGTAGCCGGGCCGGTCCCAGGGCTGCTGGGACTCGGGGTTGGCGTCGACGAACGCGCGCGCCTTGGCGAGCAGTTCCTCCGGCGTGGCGGCCACCTCGTGGACGAGGCCGTTCTCCTGGGCGCGCCGCGCGTTGTACTGGGTGCCCTGGAGGAGCACCTTCAGCAGCGCGTCCGCGATGCCGAGCAGCCGTACGGTGCGGACGACTCCGCCGCCCCCGGGGAGCAGGCCGAGGGTGACCTCGGGGCAGCCGATCTTCGTGCCGGAGGTGTCGAGGGCCACCCGGTGGTGGCAGGCGAGGGCCAGTTCGAAGCCGCCGCCCAGGGCCGCGCCGTTGATGGCCGCGACGACCGGCTTGCCGAGGGTCTCGATGCGGCGCAGGTTGCGCTTGATGGCGAGGCCGCCGTCGAACAGGTCCTGCGCGGTCTCGGGCGTGACCCGGATCAGGTCGCGCAGGTCGCCGCCCGCGAAGAAGGTCTTCTTCGCCGAGGTGAAGATGATGCCGCGGATGGAGTCCTGCTCGGCCTCCAGCCGGTCGGTGATCGCGGCGAGGGAGTCGCGGAACGCCTGGTTCATGGTGTTCGCGGACTGGTTGGGGTCGTCCAGGACGAGGGTGACGACCCCGGTGTCGTCCTGCTCCCAGCGGATGGTGGTGCTCTCGGTCATGACAGTGGTCTCCGTTGAGTTCTCGTGGTTCCGCGGGGAGTTCAGATGCGCTCGACGACGGTGGCGATGCCCATGCCGCCGCCCACGCACAGGGTGGCGAGGCCGTAGCGCTTGTCCTGGCGCTCCAGTTCGTCCACGAGGGTGCCGAGGATCATCGCGCCGGTCGCGCCGAGCGGGTGGCCGAGGGCGATGGCGCCGCCGTTGACGTTGACCTTGTCCAGCGACAGGCCCATGTCCCTCACGAAGCGCAGGACCACCGCGGCGAACGCCTCGTTGATCTCGACCAGGTCGATGTCGTCGATGGTGAGGCCGGCCTTGGCGAGGGCCTTGCGGCTGGCGGGGGCGGGACCGGTGAGCATGATGGTGGGCTCGGAGCCGGAGACGGCGGCGGAGACGATCCGCGCGCGCGGGGTGAGGCCGTGGCGCTCGCCGACCTCCCTGGAGCCGATCGCGACGAGCGAGGCGCCGTCGACGATGCCGGAGGAGTTGCCCGCGTGGTGGACGTGATCGATCTTCTCCACCCAGTGGTACTTCTGCAGCGCGACGGCGTCGAAGCCGCCCAGTTCGCCGATGTCCGCGAAGGACGGCTTCAGCTTGGCGAGGGAGTCGGCCGTGGTGCCGGGGCGCGGGTACTCGTCGTGGTCGAGGACGACCAGGCCGCTGCGGTCCCTGACGGGGACGACCGAGCGGTCGAAGCGGCCCTCCTTCCAGGCGGTGGCCGCGCGCTCCTGGGACAGGGCCGCGTACTCGTCGACGTCCCGGCGGGTGAAGCCCTCGATGGTGGCGATGAGGTCGGCGCCGATGCCCTGCGGCACGAAGTTGACGGCGAGGTTCGTCATCGGGTCGTTGAACCAGGCGCCGCCGTCGGAGGCCATCGGGACGCGGGACATCGACTCGACGCCGCCCGCGAGGACCAGGTCCTCCCAGCCGGAGCGGACCTTGGCGGCGGCCATGTTGACGGCTTCCAGGCCGGAGGCACAGAAGCGGTTCTCCTGGACGCCCGCGACCGTGTCCGGCAGTCCGGCGGCGATCGCGGCGATCCGGGCGATGTCGGAGCCCTGGTCGCCGACGGGCCCGACGACGCCGAGCACGATGTCGTCGATCGCGGCCGGGTCGAGGCCGGGGAAGCGGTCGCGGATCTCGTGGATGAGGCCGACGACCAGGTCGATGGGCTTGGTGCCGTGCAGGGCGCCGTTCGCCTTGCCGCGGCCGCGCGGGGTGCGGATCGCGTCGTACACGTACGCTTCGGTGCTCACTGATGTGCCTTTCGGGAGGGTGGGCCGAGCCTGGTCGGCCGCCGAGGGCGGGTGGTCGTCGGGTGGTGGGTCAGTCGGCGACGGGGTCGCCGGTCACGAGTGCGGGTGTCCCCCAGTCCCGCGCCACCGCCTCCGTGTCCGCGCCGGGCCGGGCGGGGCCGGTGCGGATGGTGGTGGGGGTGGCGGAGAAGCGGGGGGCCGGGGCGGGCTGGGTGATGCCGCCGTGGTCGGTGAAGGTGCCGCGGGCGGCCAGATGGGGGTGGTGCGGGGCCTCGCGCAGGGACAGCACCGGGGCCACGCACGCGTCCGTGCCCTCGAACACGGCCGTCCACTCCTCGCGGGTGCGGGCCGCGAAGCGGGCGGCGATCCGGCCGCGCAGCTCGCCCCAGCGGGTCCAGTCGTCGCGGGCCGGTACGAGGTCGTCCAGGCCGAGCAGGCGCAGGAACTCCTCGTAGAACCGGGCTTCCAGGGCGCCGACCGCCATGTACCCGCCGTCGGCGGTCTCGTAGGTGCCGTAGTAGGGGCAGCCGCCGTCGAGGAGGTTGGCGCCGCGCCGGTCCTGCCAGCCGCCGGCGGAGAGCATGCCGTGGATCATCGCGGACAGATGGGCCGTGCCGTCGACGATGGCGGCGTCGACGACCTGTCCGGTGCCGGTCGCGCGCGCGTGGTGCAGGGCGGCGAGGACGCCGACGACCAGGTACAGCGAGCCGCCGGCGTAGTCGCCGAGGAGGTTGGCGGGGACGGCCGGGGGCTCGTCCGGGCGGCCGATCATGCCGAGGGTTCCGGTGAGCGCGATGTAGGCCACGTCGTGGCCCGCGCGGTGGGCGAGGGGGCCGTCCTGGCCCCAGCCGGTCATGCGGCCGTAGACCAGGCGGGGGTTGCGGGCGTGGCAGTCCCCGGGGCCGACGCCGAGGCGCTCGGCGACGCCCGGGCGGTAGCCCTCGATGAGGATGTCGGCGCGTTCGGCGAGGTCCAGGACGCGCGCGGGGCCGTCCGGCGCCTTCAGGTCGACCATGATCGAGCGCTTGTTGCGGTTGGTGACGTCATGGGCGGGGTCGATGCCGAGGCCGGGGCCGCCCGGGCGGTCCACCCGGACCACGTCGGCACCGAGGTCGGCCAGGAGCATGGCGGCGAACGGGCCCGGCCCGATGCCGGCCAGCTCCACGACGCGCACGCCGGAGAGCGGGCCCTGCCCTGCTGGTGCCGCCGTGCTCATGCAGTCCCCCAAGCGTGTGACACAACTGATGTAACACCAGTGATGCTAAGAACGCGTTCCACCGGACACAAGACCTCAACGAGCAAGCGCTTAGCCAAGTGCCCGGCCGGTCGCCGATCACCCTGGAGAGTGAGAGGTCAGTGCGCGCCGAGTGCGGCTATGGGGCGGCCGGGACGGGGGGCCGGTGCTTTCTCCCGCTTTTTCGGGGCGTTCCTGGCCACGGCCACAGCTGCCTCCGGGCTGGTCGTCGGACTGCGCACCCCTCACGCTAGCCTCAGCCACCGACAGCGGCGCGGGCTGCACGACGAAGGGGTGTCATGAGCAGGCTGAACAGGACCGATCGTCCCTACGACGTGGTGCTCTTCGGAGCGACGGGCTTCGTCGGCACGCTCACCGCGGAGTACCTCGCCGCGCACGCGCCGGACGGTCTGCGCTGGGCGGTCGCGGGTCGTGACGAGGCCCGGCTGGAGCGGCTGCGCGAGCGGCTGCCCGGCGGCGCGGACATCGGCGTCCTGCGGGCCGACGTGGGCGAACCGGCCGGCCTGCGCGCCCTCGCCGAGCACGCGCGCGTGCTGGCCACGACCGTGGGGCCGTACGTGCTCCACGGCGAGGAACTGGTCGCCGCCTGCGCGGACACCGGGACCGACTACCTGGACCTCACCGGTGAGCCGGAGTTCGTGGACCTGATGTACGTGCGGCACGACGCACGCGCGCGGGAGACGGGCGCCCGCCTGGTGCACGCCTGCGGCTTCGACTCCGTGCCGCACGACCTGGGCGCCTACTTCACCGTCCGGCAGCTGCCCGAGGGGGTGCCGCTGCGGGTGGACGGGTACGTGACGGCCGACGCGGCCTTCTCCGGCGGCACCCTGGCCTCGGCGCTGAACCAGGTCTCCCGCGGACGGCGGATGCTGGCCGCGGCGCGCGACCGGGCGCGGCACGAGCCGCGGCTGCTGGGGCGCCGGGTGGCGGCGCCGGCCGGCGCGCCGAGGTTCGCCGGGGAGGTCGGCGCGTGGGCGCTCCCGCTGCCGACCATAGACCCGCAGATCGTGAGCCGTTCGGCGAGGGCGCTGGAGCGGTACGGCCCCGACTTCCGCTACCGGCACTTCGCCGCGGTACGGCGTCTGCCGGTCGCCCTCGGCGGGGTCGCCGCGGTCGGCGCGGTGGCCGTGGCGGCCCAACTGCCGCCCGCCCGGCGCTGGTTGTCGGACCGGCTCAGGCCCGGGGACGGGCCGAGCGCCGAGAAGCGGGCGAAGAGCTGGTTCTCGGTGCGCTTCGTCGGCGAGGGCGGCGGGCGGCGCGTCTTCACGGAGGTCGCGGGCGGTGACCCCGGCTACGGCGAGACGGCCAAGATGTTCGCCGAGTCGGCCCTGTGCCTGGCCTTCGACGACCTCCCGCCGACGGCCGGGCAGGTGACCACGGCGCAGGCGATGGGCGACGCGCTGACCGGGCGGCTGCGCGCCGCCGGGATCACCTTCCGGGTGGCGGCGGAGCGGTAACGCCCGGCTCCGCCGTCCCGGCCGCTTTCCCGCGGGTTGAGACTTCGTGGCGCACGTGCGCGGCGCCACCGGCGACCACCGGCTCCAAGGTCTCAACGGGCGCCTCAATGAGACGATTGAAGTCCAGGCGAGAACAGCCCAAGGAGGCGGACAGGCGTGAAGTTCGTGCTGGAAGTGGCCGTGGACGAAGGCGCGTCGGCGCAGGACCGGGCCGGCGAGCTGGGCCGGATCCTGCGGTACTGGGGCGGCAACCTCCACCACTACGCCCTCGAACCGGGCGACGGCTCGGCCGTCTACGACTCGGCGTATCAGGAGGTCGGCGCCTGGCGCGTCGTCGCGTCCTGAGCGTCCGCGGACCCGGTTCCCCGCGCCGCCGCCTCCCGCAGGGCCCGGCGGCACAGGGCGTCCGCCCTGCGCGTGGTCTCCGGCAGCCGGAACTCGGGGGTCAGCGCCAGGATGTGGGCCAGGGCGTTGTCCAGTCCGGCCCGGTGGCCCACGGAGACGAAGACCGGCTTGACGCCGTCCCGGGTGCGCAGGGCCCGGCCGACCTCCTCGGTGCCGGCGAGCAGCGGCGCGGAACTGCCGCGCGCGGGCCCGGGGTCGTCGTACGTGAAGGTGAACGGGTTCTTGGCGACGCCGATGGTGGGCAGGTCGGTGAGGACGCCCAGGTGGCTCGCGAGGCCGAAGCGGCGCGGGTGGGCCAGGCCGTAGCCGTCGCACACGACCAGGCCGGGCGGGCAGGGCAGCGCGTCCAGGGCCGCGATGACGGTGGGGATCTCGCGGAAGGCGAGGAGCCCGGGGACGTACGGGAAGGACACCCGCCCCACGGCGGTCGCCTCGGCCACGACGTCCAGGGTGGCGGCGTCCAGCACGACGGCCGCCGCGGCGACCAGGTCGAGGGCGTCGTCGTAGGCGACGTCCACCCCCGCGACCCGGCCCGTTCCGGGCGGGGGCCCGCTCTCGCCGAGCACCACCCGTCCGCGCAGCTCGTCCTGGACGGCGCGGGCCTCTTCCTCGGTCGCGGGCCAGCCCGCGGGTACGCCTACGGTCGTCATGGTGGCCACGACTGTACGGGCCCGCGCTGTCCCGGGGTCCGCAGGGGTAGGCTCGCGATCATGTTCGTACTGGAACTGACCTACACCGCGCCCCTCGACGCCGTCGACGCCCTGCTGCCCGACCATGTGGCGTGGCTGGAGGAGCAGTACGAGAAGGGCTTCTTCCTGGCCTCGGGGCGCAAGGACCCCCGCGACGGCGGGGTGATCCTGGCCGTCGCGGAGGACCGCGCCCTCATCGAGGACATCGTCGCGGGCGACCCGTTCGCCGTCGCCGGTGTGTGCGCGTACCGCGTCACCGAGTTCGTCGCCACGAAGACGGCCCCCGAGCTCGCGCGCCACCGGCAGACGCTCGGCTGAGCGTCCTCGCGGCTCATCCCTTCTTCGCGTCCAGCGCGCGCTGCAGCTCGCCCTTGTTCATGTGGGAACGGCCTTCGATGCCACGCTGCTTGGCCTCGTTGTAGAGCTGGTCGCGGGTCGGGCCCTGGGAGCCGGCCCGGTTGCCCGACCGCTGGCCGCCGCGCTTGCCGGACGACATGTCCTGCGTCGAGCTGCGGCTGGCGGTCTCCGACTCGCCGGAGCGGGCGCGTTCCTTGTTCACCGTCCGCGCGGCGATCTCCTCGGCGCGTCCGGTGCTCTCGCCCCGGTCCTGCGCGCTCTTCTTGATGTGCTCGTACTGACGCTCGCGCTTGGGGCTGGAACCGGCTGGCATGATCGCTCCCTTCCTCCGTATCGGGATGCCTTTGCGGCAGGGAACGAGTACCCGGGCTCCGGGCACTTACGTCACCGTTCCAGCCGGGCCACCCTGCCCTGCTCGCCGGCCGCCCAGCAGCCGAGGTCCGGCGTGCAGTCGACGGTGTCGTACGAACCGGTGTCGAGCGTGCGCCAGGTGCGGCCGCCGTCGGTGGTCAGGTCGGTGCCGGTGGGGCCGACGGCCAGGGCGGCGGTGCGGCTGTGCGGGAGCCAGGCGGCGCCGGAGCGGTAGGCGGGCGGGGGCGTGCCGGCGGGCCGCCAGGTGCGGCCGCCGTCGGCGGTGACCGCCGCCGCCTCGGGCGAGGGCTGGTCCGGGCGGTAGTCGCCGCCGACGGCGATGCCGTGCGTGCGGTCGCGGAAGGCGAGCGCGAAGACACCGCGGGCCGGGTCGCCGGCCGGGATCGGGGTGTCGGCGGCCGTCCAGGTCAGTCCGCGGTCCGCGGAGTGCAGCACGCGCGCGCGGGCGCCGCCGCCGGTGGCCAGCCAGACGTCCTTCGGGCCGGAGGTGACCAGGCACTGGCCGCTCGCCGCGAAGCCCGCCTCGCCGTCCAGGGCGGGCGGCATGCCGGCCGAGGGCAGCACCCGCCAGGTGCGGCCGCCGTCGCCCGTTGACAGGATGCGGAACCTTCCGTCGACGGGGTCGCTCAGTGCGAGGCCGTGGCGGCGGTCGAAGAAGGCGAGACAGTCGTAGAACGCCTTGGGGTCGGTGTTGCGGAAGGACTCGGTCCAGGTCCCCCCGCCGTCGTCGGTGCGGTACACGCGGGACGTCTCGCCCTCACCGATGGCCAGCACCACCGCGTGCCGCGCGTCGAAGGCCTCCACGTCCCGGAACTGCAGATCGGCGGCGCCCGGCGGAGAGACGTTTCGCCATGTCGATCCGCCGTCCGTGGTGACGAGGACCGTGCCGCCGGTGCCGGCCAGCCAGGCGGTGTGCCGGTCGACGGCCGCGAGGCCCCGGTAGCGGACCTGCGGGGTGCCGGGGTCCTTCGCCGCCCAGTGCACCTCCCCCTGTCCGAGCGGCCGGGCTTCGGCCGCCGGGACCGTCAGCGCGGCCAGCGCCGCCCCGCACGCCACCCCCGCCGCGACCAGTCTGCTCGTCCGTCCCCTGCGTCGCGTGCTCCCCAAGCGCCTCATGGCGGGCGAAGCTAGTCCACTGTCCCGGCGCCGTCCAGAGGGCCTGCGCGAGCCCTTTGCGCGGGAGAACGCGCGGGTCCGCCGCGTGCATGAAGGCGGTGACCGAGGTCACTCGTTCCGGGTGTGCACGTCTCGGCCGATTCCGTCGTCTCTTCCGTTGCCGGGTGTCACACCAGGACGTAGTCCAGCCGTCACGAGGGAGCAAGGCGTTGTCCACCGTCATCGAGCAGACCGTAGAGGCGCGCCTCGTCGCTGCCGCACCACGCATGCCGAACATTCCCGCCACGCTGCGCTACGACCGCCGCGACCCGTTCGCCGTCCGCATGACGTTCCCCGCGCCGGCCACCCTGGAGGGGGTCGACGTGTGCTGGACCTTCTCCCGCGAGCTGCTCTCGGCCGGGCTGCGGGGGCCCGAGGGCCACGGTGACGTCCGGGTGCGGCCGTACGGCTACGACCGCACCGTGCTGGAGTTCCACGCTCCCGAGGGCACGGCGATCGTGCATGTGCGCTCGGGGGAGATCCGGCGGTTCCTGGAGGCGGCGAACGGGCTGGTGCCCGTCGGCCTCGAACACCTCCAGCTCGACCTGGACCACGGCCTGGCCGAGCTGATGCGGGACGCCTGCTGAGCCGACCCGCCTAGGCGCGCGTGAGCAGCGAGTTCAGGTCGCCGTAGTCGTACCCGCCGGCCAGGGCCCCGTACGTTCCCGCC
>NZ_JBSGDB010000169.1:0-17250 GCF_053602155.1 Streptomyces sp. NPDC004561 | reverse complement strand
GTCCCACACGGTGTCCTGGAGCCTGTGACCGCCGGCCGGAAGCCCCGAGGACGACGGGGCACCCGGGCCGCGGCCCCCGCCACCAGGGCGGCCGCAGGACCGACACCGACGTGGTCGCCTCCGCCGCGGGCGGCGCCGGGTGGGGCCCGCTTCGGCCGTGGGCGGTGAGCCTTCCGCCGCCCGGCCAGCCCGCTTCCGGTACCGGAAGAGCCTGCTTCCGCCGGTGCCGAGCGTGCGGGCGGCCGACGCCGGGCGCGCCCCCCGTCGACCCGAACCGTGCGCGGCTGAAGCCCGCCGCAAGGGCCCCGTAGAATCGGGCGCACCATGGCTTACCTCGACCACGCCGCGACGACCCCGATGCTCCCGGAGGCGGCAGAGGCGTTCACCGCCCAGTTGAGCATCACGGGCAACGCCTCCTCCCTCCACGCGTCCGGCCGGCAGGCACGCCGTACGGTCGAGGAATCCCGCGAGACCCTCGCGGAAGCGCTGGGCGCCCGCCCCAGTGAGGTCGTTTTCACCTCCGGCGGCACCGAGGCCGACAACCTCGCCGTGAAGGGCCTGTTCTGGTCCCGGCGCGACGCCGACCCGGCCCGCACCCGCGTCCTGGCCAGCCCCGTCGAGCACCACGCCGTCCTCGACGCCGTGCACTGGCTCGGCGAGCACGAGGGCGCCACCGTCGAGTACCTCCCCGTCGACTCCTACGGCCGCGTCCACCCCGACGCCCTGCGCGAGGCCGTCGCCCGCAACCCCGAGGACGTCGCCCTGGCCACCGTGATGTGGGCCAACAACGAGATCGGCACCGTCATGCCGATCCGCGAACTCGCCGACGTCACCGCGGAGTTCGGCATCCCGCTGCACGCCGACGCGGTCCAGGCATTCGGTCAGGTCCCGGTCGACTTCGGCGCCTCCGGCCTCGCCGCGATGACCGTCTCGGGCCACAAGATCGGCGGCCCGTACGGCATCGGCGCCCTGCTGCTCGGCCGCGAGTACACCCCCGTGCCGGTCCTGCACGGCGGCGGCCAGGAGCGGCACGTCCGCTCCGGCACCCTCGACGTCCCGGCCGTCGCCTCCTTCGCCGTCGCCGGCCGGCTCGCCGCCGAGGGGCGCGAGCGGTTCGCACGCGAGATCGGGGCCCTGCGGGACCGGTTGACCGACGCCGTCCGGAGCGCCGTACCGGACGCGATCCTCGGCGGCGACCCGGCGGCCGGGGGCCGGCTCCCGGCCAACGCGCACTTCACCTTCCCCGGCTGCGAGGGCGACTCCCTGCTGCTCCTGCTGGACGCCCAGGGCATCGAGTGCTCCACCGGTTCCGCCTGCACCGCGGGCGTCGCCCAGCCCAGCCACGTCCTGCTCGCCACCGGCACCGACCCGGACCTGGCCCGCGGCACCCTGCGCTTCTCCCTCGGCCACACCTCCACGGAGGCGGACGTCGAGGCGGTCGCAAAAGCGATCGGCCCGGCGGTGGAACGCGCACGGGCCGCGGGGCTCAGCTGACACACGAACCCGGCCGGGACACGCGCCCGGCCGGGACAGGTAACAGCCTACGAGGCGGGTTCCCTTCGCCGGCATTGTCCGGATCAGGTGGTTGGGGGTCGCCTTCGGGTCACCATTACCTTCCGTGGTCTCCGTAACCCTCCGGCCTCTCAGCCCGAGCGATGATGTCGGCACCAGCGGAGACCATCTGCCTCTCGCTGAAGTCGGCTACTCCGCTTGAACTCCCTCACTCGTCCCGTAGGCCTGCACTCAGAATAAATCCGCTCCTACCAGACAAAAAGGGGCTAGCTCTTGATTTTTTTCAGGTATCGCTCCCAGTCCCAGTAGGGCCCCGGATCCGTGTGGTCCGTGCCCGGCACCTCGACGTGCCCGATGATGTGCTCCCGGTCGGCGGGTATGCCGTACCGCCCGCATATCGCCGCCGTCAGCCGCGCCGAGGCCGCGTACATCGCGTCCGTGAAGGACGCGCGCTCCGTCACGAACCCCTCGTGCTCGATGCCGACACTGCGCTCGTTGTACGACCGGTTCCCCGCGTGGAACGCCACGTCCAGCTCCCGCACCAGCTGGGTGATCCGTCCGTCCCGGCGCACTATGTAGTGCGCCGACGCGCCGTGCGCCGGGTCCTGGAAGGCCGTCACCGCCGACGCGTAGTCGCCCTGGGTGACATGGACGACCACCCGGTCCACCGGATAGTCGTCCGGCCGGTTCGCCCGGCGGTAGTTCGCCGGCGAGGCCGCCACCCAGCGCGCGCCCCGGAAGTCCACCGCGCCCGCCACCCGCGGCTTCTCCACCCCCGGCAGCCGCCACCACAGCCGGGACAGCTCCTCGCGGGCCAGCACGGCCGTGCCCACGGCCGCCGCGGCCCCGCCGGCCAGCAGGACCCGGCGGCTCAGCCGCCGGTCCGTGTCGCCGTCGCCCATGATCGCCCCCGCCCGTCCGCCCCCAGGTCCGCCCTCCTGATCGTCAACGGACATCCCGCCGCCCCGGTTCCCGCGGCCCCTTACCCTGGAAGGGTTATGACTGAGACCCCGCAGCGCCCCCTCCGCGTCCTCGCCGCCATGTCCGGCGGCGTCGACTCCGCCGTCGCCGCCGCGCGCGCCGCGGAAGCCGGCCACGACGTCACCGGCGTCCACCTCGCGCTCTCCGCGAACCCGCAGTCGTTCCGTACCGGCGCACGGGGCTGTTGCACCATCGAGGACTCGCGCGACGCCCGCCGCGCCGCCGACGTCATCGGCATCCCGTTCTACGTCTGGGACCTCGCCGACCGCTTCCGCGAGGACGTCGTCGAGGACTTCGTCGCCGAGTACGAGGCCGGCCGCACCCCCAACCCGTGCCTGCGCTGCAACGAGAGGATCAAGTTCGCCGCGCTGCTCGACAAGGCGCTGGCCCTCGGCTTCGACGCCGTCTGCACCGGCCACTACGCCCAGGTGATCGTGCGCGAGGACGGCTCCCGCGAGCTGCACCGCGCCTCCGACATGGCCAAGGACCAGTCGTACGTGCTCGGCGTCCTGGACGACAGGCAGCTCGCGCACGCGATGTTCCCGCTCGGCGACACGGTCACCACCAAGCAGGAGATCCGCGCCGAGGCCGAGCGCCGGGGCCTGGCGGTGGCCAAGAAGCCCGACTCGCACGACATCTGCTTCATCGCCGACGGCGACACCCAGGGCTTCCTGGCCCAGCGGCTGGGCAGGGCCGAGGGCGACATCGTCGACGAGTCCGGCGCCCGGCTGGGCACCCACGAGGGCGCGTACGGCTTCACCATCGGCCAGCGCAAGGGGCTGCGCATCGGCACCCCGGCCCCCGACGGCAAGCCGCGCTACGTCCTCGACATCTCCCCGGTCACCAACACGGTCACCGTCGGCCCGGCCGCCGCCCTGGACGTCACCGCCCTGACCGCGATCAGGCCCCGCTGGTGCGGCGCCGCCCCCACCGGCCCCGGCACCTACACCGCCCAGCTGCGCGCCCACGGCGGCGAGACCGAGGTCACCGCGGCACCGGTCGACGGCGAACTGCGCGTCACCTTCGCCGAGCCGGTCCGCGGGGTCGCCCCGGGCCAGGCGATCGTGCTGTACGACGGCACGCGCGTGGTCGGCTCCGCGACGATCTCGTCCACCACGCGCGCGACGGCGGCCGTCTAGTGCCGTGCCGGGCGTCGCGAGCCGGTGAACCTTTCCGGCCACAGGACTAGCCGCCGCTCACCCCGCGAGGAACTCCGCCAGCACCGGGCCGAGCACCTCCGGCTCCACCATGTGGGTCTGGCCCTCCAGGATCCGGTAGTCCGCCTGCGGCACGGCGTCGGCGATGTCCCGGGACGCCCGGCGCATCCACTCCGGGCTCGCCCCGCCCGCGACCGCCAGCACGGGCACGGAGATCGCGCCCAGCCGGTCCCGGGGGAGCAGGCCGTCGCCCATGACCGCGTCGTCGTACGCGAGGCTCGGTGCGACGGCCTCCAAGCCGGCCCACATCGGGGACTGGCGGGCGCCCCGGATCATCTCCTCGCCGAGACCCGCCAGGCGCAGGAACAGCTCCACCGCGTCCCCGCGCCGGCCCTGCGCGAGCGCCCTGTTCAGGCCCTCCTTGTACGCGGCCTCGCGCTCGGCGCCGCCCGCCAGATGGTCCGCGTAGGGCACCTCGTACACGGCCGCCCGGGCCAGGGGCAGACCGCTCGCCGCCGCCTCCAGGACCAGCGCGCCGCCCGAGGAGACGCCGAACAGCGCCGCGTCGCCGCCCACCGCCTCGATCAGCGCGGCCAGGTCCTCGACCTCACGGGCCACCTCGTACGGCGCCGTGTCACCGCTCCCGCCGCGGCCCCGGCGGTCGTAGACGACGGCCGTGCAGCGGTCCGCGAGCCGCTGGGCCAGGGGCGCCACGGTGCCGCCTGTGGACATCGCGCCGCTCACCAGGATCACCGTGGGCCCCTGGCCGATCACTTCGTAGGCGAGGAAGGTGCCGTCGCGGGAAGTCGTCTTCTTGTCCATGGCCGTGCAGACTGCCGCACGGCCATGGACTCATCGGTCACGACACGGCGAGACCCGGGTCGCTCATGACACTTCCACCTCGTAGAAGCAGAGGTGGTCCTTGATCTCGGCCACCGCCGGCTTCGGGTCCGGATACGCCCATACGAGGTCCGGCGCGTCCGGCAGCGACCAGTAGGACGCCGTGCCCTTGAAGGGGCAGACGGTGTGCGTGTCGGAAGGGGTCAGCAGGTCGAGGCGCACGTCCTCGGCTGGGATGTAGTACCGCACCGCGCAGCCCGTCTCGCGCAGCAGCAGGGGGCGGTCGGTCTCCGCGAGCACCTGGTCACCGTGCACCACGCGCACGTGCCGCTCGCCCTTTTCGATCGTGATGGTGTGTCCTTCGGCCATACCCCAACAGCGCCTGAGGGCCCGCGCTTCTTCCCGGCCGCGGCGGGGGCCGTACGGTGGAGGCCATGAACATCTGCGTCTTCCTGTCCGCCGCCGACCTCGACGAGCGTTACACGCGCCCCGCGCGCGAGTTCGCGGAACTGATCGGCAAGGGCGGCCACACCCTGGTCTGGGGCGGCTCCGACGTCGGTCTGATGAAGGTCGTCGCCGACGGCGTGCAGGAGGCGGGCGGACGGCTGCTGGGCGTGTCCGTGGAGTTCCTGGCCAACAAGGCGCGGCCCGGCGCCGACGAGATGGTCGTCGCCGGCGATCTCGCCGAGCGCAAGAGGCTGCTGCTGGAGAAGGCGGACGCCGTGGTGATCATGGTCGGCGGCACCGGCACGCTCGACGAGGCCACCGAGATCCTGGAGCTGAAGAAGCACGGCCGCACCGAGATGCCGGTGGTGCTGCTGAACACAGCCGGCTTCTACGACGGCCTGCGCGAGCAGTTCCGCCGCATGGAGGACGAGGGCTTCCTGCCGCGTCCGCTCGCCGAGCTGGTGTTCTTCGCCGAGGAGCCGGTCGGGGCCCTGGCCTACCTGGAGGAGCAGCTCGGCATCCACTGATGCGAGCATGGCGGGCATGGCTACTCATGTGATCACCGGGGCCGGTTCCGGCATCGGCGCGGCCGTCGCCCGCCGTCTGCACGCGCGCGGGGACGATCTCGTGCTGCACGCGCGCGACGCGGGCCGTGCGAAGGAACTGGCCGCCGAGTTCCCCGGCGCCCGCACCCTGGTCGGCGACCTCGCGAACCCGGACCGGCTCTCCTGGGCGTTCTCCCACCAGACCCTGCCCGACCGGGTGGACTCCCTGCTGCACATCGCCGGAGTCGTCGACCTGGGCGACGTCGGCGACCTCACCCCGAAGTCCTGGCGGCACCAGCTCAACGTCAACCTGCTCGCCCCCGCCGAGCTGACCCGGCACTTCCTGCCCCAGCTCCGTGCGGCCCGCGGCCAGGTGATCTTCGTCAACTCCGGTGCCGGCCTCAGCGCCGGCGCCGGCTGGTCCGCGTACGCCGCGTCCAAGCACGGCCTGAAGGCCCTCGCCGACTCCCTGCGCCAGGAGGAGCACGGCAACGGCGTCCGCGTCACCACGGTCTACCCCGGCCGCACCGCGAGCCCCATGCAGGCCAAGGTCCACCAGCAGGAGGGCAAGGACTACGACGCCTCGAAGTGGATCGACCCCGAGTCGGTCGCCACGACGATCGTCATGGCCCTGGACCTGCCGAGGGACGCCGAGGTCAACGACCTGACGATCCGGCCCGGTCGGTGAACTCCGGCGCCGCCGGCGACGCGACGGTCCTGGGCGGCGTGGACATCGGCGCCGCGCTTCTCGAACGACCCGTCGTGGGCGAGATGCTCGCCCCGGCGGGCCTCGCGGAGCCGCGCGCGCTCGTTCACGGGCGGCATCTGCCGCCGCCCCGGCGGCCCCACGGCGGCCCTGCTCGACGTCGACGGGGACATCATCGGCGCGGGCAGCCTGCACGGCTGCAGTGAAGGGGGCGGGGTTTCCCGTGGCGGTCACGGCATACCCTGCCGGAGTGAGTGAGAACAGCCAGTTCAGGTTTCCGGCGGCGACCGGCGTGGGCTCCATGCCCGGTGGCGACGCCCGGGAAGCCGCCAAGACGGTGACCGGCAGCTTCGAGGACTTTCCCTTCCTGCCCGAGCTGCCCGCCCGCGGCCCCGGCGCCGACATGATCGGCCGGACCGCCGGAATGCTCGTCGAGCTGTACGCGCGCGTGGAGCCCAGCGGTTGGCGGCTCGGGGACCGGCCGGGCCGGGACACCAAGCGGGCCCGGTCCTGGCTCGGGGAGGACCTGGACGCCCTGGAGGAGTTCACCCAGGGGTACGAGGGCGACCTGAAGGTGCAGGCGGTCGGGCCGTGGACGCTCGCGGCCGCGCTGGAGCTGAGGAACGGCGAGGCCGCGCTCTCCGACGCGGGCGCCTGCCGTGACCTCGCCGCCTCGCTGGGGGAGGGGCTGCGGCTCCACCTGGCCGAGGTGCGGCGCCGGATCCCGGGCGCCCGGATCGTGCTCCAGCTCGACGAGCCCTCCCTCACCGCCGTCCTGCGCGGCCAGGTCCGCACCGCCAGCGGCTACCGCACCCACCGGGCCGTGGACCGGCAGGTCGTGGAGGCGACGCTCCGGGACGTCGTCGGCGTGCACCCCGACGGGCCCGTGGTCGTCCACTCCTGCGCCCCCGACGTGCCGTTCGCCCTGCTGCGGCGGACCGGCGCGGCCGCCGTCTCCTTCGACTTCGCGCTCCTCACCGAGCGTGACGACGACGCGATCGGCGAGGCCGTGGAGGGCGGCACGCGGCTGTTCACCGGTGTCGTGCCGGGCAGGGACGGCCCGTTGTCAGACCCTGCCGGTAGCGTCATGGGTGTCAGGACGCTGTGGCGCAGGCTGGGGCTGCGACCGGGGCTGCTCGCGGAGGCGGTCACAGTGACCCCGGCGTGCGGTCTGGCGGGCGCATCCCCCGCCTGGGCACGCCAGGCGCTCGCCCACTGCGTCCGGGCGGCGAGATCCCTCGCGGACAACCCAGAGTAACGGGAGGACAACACGGTGGCCGGCGACAAGCAAGCGGAGACGACGGCGGTGCCCGCCGAGGCCCGCGACAAGCACGCGCAGCTGGCGGAGCAGGTCGACGAGCACCGCTTCCGGTACTACGTGAAGGACGCTCCCGTCATCAGCGACGCGGAGTTCGACACGCTCCTGAAGTCTCTGGAGGCCCTGGAGGAGCAGTACCCGGAGCTGCGTACCCCGGACTCGCCCACCCAGAAGGTCGCGGGGTCGTACGCGACGGAGTTCACCGCCGTCGAGCACCGCCAGCGCATGCTCTCGCTCGACAACACCTTCAACGACGAGGAGCTGGCCGCCTGGACCGACCGCATCGCGCGCGAACTGGGCGACCAGGAGTACCACTTCCTGTGCGAGCTGAAGGTCGACGGCCTCGCGGTCAACCTGACCTACGAGCAAGGCCGCCTCACCCGAGCGGCGACCCGCGGCGACGGCCGCACCGGCGAGGACATCACCCCGAACGTCCGGACGATCACGGAGATCCCGGACCGCCTCGAGGGCGACGAGGTGCCCGCCCTCGTGGAGATCCGCGGCGAGGTCTACTTCCCGATGGAGAAGTTCCTCGAGCTCAACGAGCGCCTGGTCGCGGCCGGTGACAAGCCGTTCGCCAACCCCCGCAACGCGGCCGCCGGTTCGCTGCGCCAGAAGGACCCGCGCGTCACCGCCACCCGCCCGCTGCACATGGTGGTCCACGGCATCGGCGCCCTGGAGGGCTTCACGGGCATGACCCGTCTCTCCCAGGCCTACGACCTGCTGAAGACCTGGGGCCTGCCCACCTCCCCGCACAACCGGGTGGTCGACGACCTCGACGGCGTACGGGAGTTCATCGCGCACTACGGCGAGAACCGCCACTCCGTGGAGCACGAGATCGACGGCGTGGTCGTCAAGCTGGACGAGATCCGGCTCCAGGGCCGGCTCGGCTCCACCGCGCGGGCGCCCCGCTGGGCCATCGCGTACAAGTACGCGCCGGAAGAGGTCAACACCAAGCTCATCGACATCAAGGTGGGCGTCGGCCGCACCGGCCGCGTCACGCCGTACGCCCAGGTCGAACCGGTCACGGTCGCGGGCAGCGAGGTGGAGTTCGCCACCCTGCACAACCAGGAGGTCGTCAAGGCCAAGGGCGTGCTCATCGGCGACACGGTCGTCATCCGCAAGGCCGGTGACGTCATCCCGGAGATCCTCGGCCCGGTGGTCGACCTGCGGGACGGCGGCGAGCGGGAGTTCGTGATGCCGGGCGAGTGCCCCGAGTGCGGCACACCGCTGCGGCCCATGAAGGAGGGCGACATCGACCTCCGCTGCCCGAACGCCCGTACCTGCCCGGCCCAGTTGCGGGAGCGCGTCTCCTACCTGGCGGGCCGGGAGTGCCTGGACATCGAGCACTTCGGCGCGGTGGCCGCCGCCGCGCTCACCCGCCCGCTGGAGCCGGCCGAGCCGCCGCTGGTGGACGAGGGCGACCTGTTCGACCTGACGGTGGAGAAGCTGCTGCCCATCAAGGCCCACGTCCTCGACCCGGACAGCGGCCTGCCCAAGCGGGACCCCAAGACCGGCGAGGAGAAGGTCGTCACGGTCTTCGCCAACCAGAAGGGCGAGCCGAAGAAGAACACCCTCGCCCTGCTGGAGAACATCGAGGCGGCCAAGCAGCGCCCGCTGGCGCGGTTCCTCAACGGGCTGTCGATCCGGCACGTGGGCCCGGTGGCGGCCCAGGCCCTCGCCCGCGAGTTCCGCTCCGTCGACCGCATCGAACAGGCCACCGAGCAGGAGCTGGCGGCCACCGACGGGGTCGGCCCGATCATCGCGGCCGCGCTCAAGGAGTGGTTCGCCGAGGACTGGCACCGCGAGATCGTCCGCAAGTGGAGGGCCGCCGGAGTCCCGCTGGAGGAGCAGGCGTCCGGCGAGGACGAGGGGCCGCGTCCGCTGGAGGGGCTCACCGTCGTCGTCACCGGCACCCTGGAGAACTTCACCCGGGACGGCGCCAAGGAGTCGCTGCAGAGCCGGGGCGCGAAGGTGACCGGTTCGGTCTCGAAGAAGACCTCGTTCGTCGTCGTGGGTGACAACCCCGGATCGAAGTACGACAAGGCCATGCAACTGAAGGTTCCCGTCCTGAACGAGGACGGTTTCGCCGTCCTCTTGGAGCAGGGACCCGAAGCGGCGGCCGAAGTCGCGCTTTCGGCCGGGGAGTAGCGGTTGAAGGCCACCCGATCGGCGCATATCAGATGCATACGGGTGGCTCGGGCGCATTCGGGCAACCGTCGACGACCGGTGCCCGTGGAAGCCTTCTGCGGCCTACTGTTGAGATGTGCGCCTGCCGTGCCCAGCTGCGGTTGGGGCATCCCCGCGCTCTTCGCGGGCGCGGGGAAGGGTTCTTCAACGCGGAGCTGCTGATGGGTGTGGGACATCGGGCCGCGTGGCGTGGGCACCGCCGGCTGTGAGAGGGACGGGAATGGAACCGACCGAGAGCGCCGCCCCGGACTCACTGCTGCGCCTTCGCCGCCGTGCGGTCGCGTGGCGGGCGAACCGGTGGCCGGGACGGGGCGCCCAGCGCACGCGTGTGCACACGCGTACGGCCGGGGCCGGCGCCGCCACCGACGCGCACATACCCCTGGCCCTCGAGCCCGCCCCCGGCCTGACCGGCACCGGCGCCGACGCCGACGCCGAGCGGCACCTGTCCTGGCCCACGCTGCCCGCGACCGTCGTGGCCGCCGCCGGCCTCGTCCTCGGCGCCGGTTTCTACCGCGCCTTCACCGGCCACCACCCCCTCTTCCCGTGCGCCACGGTCGGCTGGGCGCTGGCCCTGCTCACCGGGGTCATCGTCGGTCACCTCGTGATGCTGGGCCGCGCCCGCTGGTGGGGCGGCACCGGCTCCGGCGCCGCCCTCACCCTCGCCGTACTGCTGCTCTACGGCTGGGTGCCGGCCGGCATGGTCAGCCTCACCGTCGTCGTCCTGGTCGGCATCGCCCGGCGGCACCGCTGGCGCCAGGGCGTGCTGCACGGCGCGGTGGACATCCTCGGCATCGCCGCCGGCGCCCTGCTGCTCGGCGCGTTCGGCCGGGTCCCCAGCGTCGAGGCGCCCTGGTGGCCGCACAGCTGGAGCGTCACCACCGCGCCCGAGGTCGTCCTCGTGGCGGTCGCCTACCTCGCCGTCAGCCGGGGCCTGTTGTGGTACCTGCACGCCCCGCGCGGCGGCGGACTGCCCACCGTGGCCCGCACCGCCCTGATCAGACAGGGCCTCGTCGCCGTCGCGCTGCTCGGCATCGCGCCCCTGCTGTGCGTGGTCGCCGAGGCCCAGCCGGTGCTGCTTCCGCTGTTCGCCATCCCGCTCATCGCCCTCGACTCCACCCTGTGGATGGCCCGCGCCCGCGCCGAGGAGCAGCTGCGCGACCCGCTGACCGGGCTGCCCAACCGGCAGTGGCTGCTGGACCGGATCTGGACCGCCCTCGACGACGCCGAGCGCATCGGCGCCCGCGCCGCCCTCATGCTGATCGACCTCGACCGGTTCCGGTCGGTGAACGACACCCTCGGTCATCTCGCCGGTGACCGGCTGCTGCTCCAGATCGCCGACCGGCTCCGGCTCGCCCTGCCGCGCGGCGCGGAGGCCGCCCGGCTCGGCGGTGACGAGTTCGCCGTTTTACTGCCCGTCGCAGACTCCACCACGTCGGCCACCCGGGTCGCCCGGGGCCTGGTCACCGCCCTCAGCTCCCCGCTCGACCTCGACGGTCTCACCCTGGTGCTGGAGGCCAGCGCCGGCGTCGCCGTCTTCCCCGACCACGCCCTGGACGCCGAAGGGCTGCTGCGCCGGGCCGATGTGGCGATGTACCAGGCGAAGCGGGACCGTACGGGCGTCGAGGTGTACGAGTCCAAGCGGGACTCCAACACCCCGGACCGCCTCGGCCTCCTCGGCGATCTGCGCCGGGCGCTGGACGCGCACGAGGTGCAGTTGCACTACCAGCCCAAGGTCCGCTTCGACGGACAGGTCGCCGGGCTGGAGGCGCTGGTCCGCTGGGTGCACCCCGAGCGGGGCAAGGTGCCGCCGGACGAGTTCATAGCGATAGCGGAGTCGTCGGGGCTGATGCCCCATCTGACGGAGTACGTGCTGGAGACCGCGCTCGGCCAGGTGGCCCGCTGGCGGGCCCAGGGACTCAGGGTGCCGGTGGCCGTGAACGTCTCGCCGCGCGACGTGCACACGCCCGGTTTCGCCGGCTCCGTGGCCGCGCGGCTGGCCCGGCACGGGGTCCCCCCCGGCGCGCTCCAGCTGGAGATCACCGAGCACGTGCTGCTGGAGGACCCGCAGCGGGCCGCCGACACCCTCGCGGGGCTGACCGGGCACGGCGTGAAGATGTCCCTGGACGACTTCGGCACGGGCTACTCCTCGCTGGTCCATCTGCGCCGGCTGCCGGTGAGCGAGCTGAAGATCGACCGCTCGTTCGTGGCCCGGCTGGCCGTGGACAACGAGGACGCGGAGATCGTGCGCTGCACCGTCGACCTCGCGCACTCGCTCGGCCTGCTGGTCGTCGCCGAGGGCGTGGAGGACGACGAGACGTGGGAGCGGCTGCGGGACCTCGGCTGTGACGCCGTGCAGGGCTGGCTGGTCGCCGCCGCGATGCCGCCCGAGGAGACGACGGCGTGGCTGCTGGCGCGAGGGTCGCGCGGGTGGCAGCGGCCGCGCGCGGCGCTGCCGGCCGCCGAGTAGTTCCCCCGCCCGGGCCGTCGTCCAGGCCCCCGCGAAGCGCCTCGGCAGGATTCCAGACGTTCCTCGTGGCCCCGTTCCGGCAGGCGGCTGTTCCGCATGAGGGTGGCCAGGCCGTGCGGGGACGCCCGGGCGGCGTAGAGGGCGGGCCGGTGCGCCAAGGGACGTGTACGTCTGCGCGACCGCCGCCGGCGCCTCCCGCGTGTCCGGCCCCCGGCCGCGCCGCGCAGCTCCGCCGCGAGGCCGGCGAAGCCCCGCACCACGACCGCGGCCGTGAATCGCGCTTCCTTGCTTTCTAGCGGCGCTAGTAAAACTGGCCCCGATCTGCTAGCTTCGCTTCTATTCCTAGCGTTGCTAGACACGGGTCAAGGAGTCCGCATGACTGCCACCGCCTACTCGCTCGCCGTTCTGCTCGACCTGTTCGTGCTGCTGATCGGGGCCCGGTTCGTGCTCCAGCCCCGGGCCGCCGCCGTCGGATACGGCGCCCCGGCCGATCCCGGCGGGGACGCCGGCCCCTACCTCGCGATCAAGGGCCTGCGGGACGGCGCCTACGGCGTCGTGGGCCTGGCCCTGCTCGCCTTCGCCGGAGCCCACGCCGAGGCCTGGTTCATGCTCTGCGTGGCACTCGTGCCGCTCTTCGACACGCTGATCGTGCTGCGCGGCGGCGGCCCGAAGGCCGTGGCCTTCGGGATCCACTTCGCCACCGCGGTCGTTGTACTGATCAGCGCCGGACTGCTGTTCGCGGTCTGACCACATCTGACAGGGGGAGACACGCCATGTCGCTGTTCGTACCGAAGTTCGACGAGACGGTTCTGGTGCGGGAGGCCGGCGCGGAGGTGGTCGGCCGGGATCCCGCCGCCGTCCGGCTGCTGGCCGACAGCAGTGCCACCGGCGGCGCGCTGAGCACCGTGCGCGTCACCCTCGCGGAGGGCGCCGACGGGGCCCACCCGCATGTGCACCACCACTCCGCGGAGATGTTCTACCTGCTCGACGGCGCCGCCGAGGTGCTCTCCGGCGACGACGTGGTCACCGCCGAGCGCGGCGACCTGATCGTCGTCCCGCCCGACCGGCCGCACGCCTTCGCCGCCGCCCCGGGCGCCACGGCCGACCTCCTGATCGTCATCACGCCCGGCGTCGAGCGCTTCGAGTACTTCCGCCACCTCCAGCGCATCCGCCTCGGCGAGGCCACACCGGACAGCCTTCTGGAGGTGCAGGAGCGGTACGACAACCACTTCCTGAAGAGCGCAGCCTGGGACGGCCGACGCGGCTGAGGAGGGGGGCCCGGCAAACCGTTTCACGGCCACCCGGCCCCGCCCCATAGGATTGGGGACTGGCGTCACATCTCCGCCTGCCGCGCTTCGGACGGACGGCGGACACGTGACGCCAGCCCCGGCCCAACCGCACACACTCACCCCAGAGGATCGCTGCATGCCTGGCATCACGCGCGAGGAGGTCGCCCACCTCGCCCGGCTGGCGCGTCTGGAGCTGAAGCCCGAAGAACTCGACCACTTCGCAGGCCAGCTGGACGACATCATCGGCGCGGTCGCCCGCGTCAGCGAGGTCGCCGACCAAGACGTACCGCCGACCTCGCACCCGCTCCCGCTGACGAACGTCATGCGCGCGGACGAGGTCCGTCCCTCGCTCACCCCCGAGCAGGCGCTCTCCGGCGCCCCCGCCCAGGAGCAGCAGCGTTTCAAGGTGCCGCAGATCCTGGGGGAGGAGTGACCACCATGACGGACACCATCATCAAGCTCACCGCGGCCGAGATCGCCGCGAGGATCGCCTCCGGCGAGCTCACGGCCGTCGAGGTCACCGAGGCCCACCTCGCCCGGATCGAGGCCGTCGACGAGAAGGTGCACGCCTTCCTGCACGTCGACCGCGAGGGCGCCCTCGCCCAGGCCCGCGCCGTGGACGAGAAGCGCGCCCGCGGCGAGAAGCTCGGCCCACTGGCCGGCGTGCCGCTCGCGCTCAAGGACATCTTCACCACCGAGGGCATCCCCACGACCGTCGGCTCGAAGATCCTCGAGGGCTGGATCCCGCCGTACGACGCGACGCTCACCAAGCGGCTGAAGGCCGCCGACGTCGTCATCCTCGGCAAGACCAACATGGACGAGTTCGCCATGGGGTCCTCCACCGAAAACAGCGCGTACGGCCCGACCGGCAACCCGTGGGACCTCACCAAGATCCCCGGCGGCTCCGGCGGCGGTTCCTCCGCCGCGCTCGCCGCCTTCGAGGCCCCGCTCGCCATCGGCACCGACACCGGCGGCTCCATCCGCCAGCCGGCCTCCGTGACCGGCACGGTCGGCGTGAAGCCGACCTACGGCGCGGTGTCCCGCTTCGGCATGGTCGCCTTCTCGTCCTCCCTGGACCAGGGCGGCCCCTGCGCCCGCACGGTCCTCGACGCAGCCCTGCTGCACGAGGTCATCGCCGGGCACGACCCGATGGACTCCACCTCCATCGACGCCCCGGTCCCGCCGGTCGTCGAGGCCGCCCGCAACGGCAGCGTCGCCGGGATGCGCGTCGGCGTGGTCAAGCAGTTCCGCGGCGAGGGCTACCAGGCCGGCGTCATCCAGCGCTTCGACGAGTCCGTCGAGCTGCTGAGGGGGCTGGGCGCCGAGATCGTCGAGCTGGACTGCCCGTCCTTCGACCTCGCGCTGTCGGCGTACTACCTGATCGCGCCGTCCGAGTGCTCCTCCAACCTCGCCCGCTTCGACGGCCTGCGCTACGGCCTGCGGACCGGCGACGACGGCGGCCACTCGGCGGAGGAGGTCACCTCCCTGACCCGCGAGGCCGGCTTCGGCCCCGAGGTGAAGCGGCGCATCATGCTCGGCACGTACGCGCTGAGCTCCGGCTACTACGACGCCTACTACGGCTCCGCGCAGAAGGTCCGCACGCTCATCACGCGCGACTTCGAGAAGGCCTTCGAGCGGGTC
The DNA here is from genome assembly GCF_053602155.1 of Streptomyces sp. NPDC004561. Classification (NCBI taxonomy): domain Bacteria; kingdom Bacillati; phylum Actinomycetota; class Actinomycetes; order Kitasatosporales; family Streptomycetaceae; genus Streptomyces; species Streptomyces sp. NPDC004561. The sequence continues at coordinate 2,157 of NZ_JBSGDB010000169.1, read as the reverse complement.
GACGTGATCGTCTCCCCGACGACCCCGACCACCGCCTTCGCGATCGGCGAGCGCGCCGACGACCCGATGGCGATGTACCTCGCGGACCTGTGCACCATCCCGACCAACCTGGCGGGCAACGCGGCCATGTCCCTGCCCTGCGGTCTCGCCCCGGAGGACAACCTCCCGGTGGGCCTGCAGATCATCGCCCCGGCGATGCAGGACGACCGTCTGTACAGGGTCGGCGCCGCCGTCGAGGCCGCCTTCGTGGAAAAGTGGGGTCACCCGCTGCTGGAGGAGGCTCCGTCGCTGTGAGCAAGGCACTGTCCAAGGCCAAGGGCTTCAAGAAGTCCAAGTCCGGTACGTACCTGTCCATGGCCACCACCGCGTTCGGCGCGGTCGGTGTCGCCAAGCAGATCAAGAAGGCCCGCGCCGAGCACGACACGCTGCGGCTGATCGACGCCACGGTGTCCGCCGTGGCGATCGTGACCGGCCTCGCGATCCTCTACCGCGAGCTGAAGCGGCTGGGCGACGACGACGTCCTGCTGGGCTGAGAGGGAAGTTTCACCGTGACCACCACGACCGACCTGGTGTCGTACGAGGACGCGCTGGCGTCCTACGACCCCGTCATGGGCCTTGAAGTCCATGTCGAACTCGGCACCAACACCAAGATGTTCTGCGGCTGCTCGACCGCGCTCGGCGCGGAGCCGAACACGCAGACCTGCCCGGTCTGCCTCGGCATGCCCGGCGCGCTCCCGGTCGTCAACGCGACCGGCGTCGAGTCCGCGATCAAGATCGGTCTCGCGCTGAACTGCGAGATCGCCGAGTGGTGCCGCTTCGCCCGGAAGAACTACTTCTATCCGGACATGCCGAAGAACTTCCAGACCTCCCAGTACGACGAGCCGATCGCCTTCAACGGCTACCTCGACGTGCAGCTGGAGGACGGCGAGAGCTTCCGCGTGGAGATCGAGCGCGCCCACATGGAGGAGGACACCGGAAAGTCGACGCACGTCGGCGGCGCCACCGGCCGTATCCACGGCGCGTCCCACTCCCTGCTCGACTACAACCGCGCGGGCATCCCGCTCATCGAGATCGTCACCAAGCCGATCGTGGGCGCCGGTGAGCGCGCCCCCGAGGTGGCGCGGGCGTACGTCCGTGAGCTGCGCGAGGTCATCCGTGCCCTCGGCGTGTCCGAGGCCCGCATGGAGATGGGCCAGATGCGCTGCGACGTGAACCTGTCGCTGATGCCCAAGGGCGGCGACAAGTTCGGCACGCGCTCGGAGACGAAGAACGTCAACTCGCTGCGTTCCGTGGAGCGCGCGGCCCGCTTCGAGGTCATGCGGCACGCGGCCGTGCTGTCGTCCGGTGGCACGATCGTCCAGGAGACCCGGCACTTCCACGAGGACACCGGTTCCACGACGTCCGGCCGTGTGAAGGAGGAGGCCGAGGACTACCGGTACTTCCCGGAGCCCGACCTCGTCCCCGTCGCCCCGTCCCGTGAGTGGGTCGAGGAGATCCGCGCCGCGCTGCCGGAGATGCCGCTGGTCCGCCGCACCCGGCTGCTCGCCGAGTGGGGCATCTCGGCCACCGACATGCAGGCGATCCTGAACGCCGGTGCGCTGGACCTGATCGTGGCCACGATCGACGCCGGTGCCGACGCGGCCTCCGCCCGCAAGTGGTGGATGGGCGAACTGGCGCGCAGCGCCAACGAGTCGGGCAAGGCGCTGGACGAGCTGTCGATCACGCCGGAGCAGGTGGCCCGCGTGACCGCGCTGGTCGCCGAGGGCTCCCTGAACGACAAGCTGGCCCGCCAGGTCATCGAGGGCGTTCTCGCGGGCGAGGGCACCCCGGACGAGGTCGTCGACAAGCGCGGCCTGAAGGTCGTCTCCGACGAGGGCGCGCTGACCGCCGCCGTCGAGGAGGCCATCGCCGGCAACCCGGGCGTGGCCGACAAGATCCGCGGCGGCAAGGTGGCCGCGGCCGGCGCCCTGGTCGGCGCGGTCATGAAGGCCACCCGGGGCCAGGCCGACGCGGCCCGCGTCAAGGAGCTGATCCTGCAGAAGCTGGGCGTCAGCGAGGGCTGACGGCCGCCGACAGCCGTGGGGGGATGTGCCGGGTCCGGCACCTCCCCCCCCGGCGGCGTGGCGCCGGGCGGCGGCGCGACGCTCGCCCGGCCGG
>NZ_JBSGDB010000168.1:0-17335 GCF_053602155.1 Streptomyces sp. NPDC004561 | reverse complement strand
GTCCAGTGGCAGTGGGCCGACCCGGGGGGAGCGGGGATGAACGACGGGGAACTGCGTCGCTACTGCGCCGATCTGGTCCGGCAACTCGACATCCCTGAGCCCCTCGGAAGACCCGGTGTCCCCCGGCCGTGCCACCGGCTCCGCAAGCCGCACCACCCGATCGGCCACCCCCAGCAGCGCCGGCCGATGCACCACCAACAACACCGTGCGCCCCGCGGCAAGCCGCCGCACGGCCGCTACGACCTCCGCCTCGGTCCCGCCGTCCAGCGCGGCCGTCGGCTCGTCCAGCAGCAGCACGGGCCGGTCCGCGAGGAACGCCCGCGCCAGCGCGAGCCGCTGCCGCTGGCCCGCGGACAGCCCGGCCCCGTCCTCCCCGAGCACCGTCTCGGCGCCGTCGGGCAACGCGTCCACGAACTCCAGCGCGCCGGCGTCCCGCAGCGCCCGGCGTACGGCGGTGTCGTCCGCGTCGGGCCGGGCCAGCCGTACGTTCTCCGCGATGGTCCCGGCGGACAGATGCGGTCGCTGCGGCACCCAGGCGATCCGGGACCGCCACTCCTCCAGGTCGAGGCCGGCGAGATCGGCTCCCCCGATGCGCACACGGCCCTCTGCCGGGGCCACGAAGCCCAGCAGCACGTTCAGCAGCGTCGTCTTGCCCGCACCGCTCGGCCCGACCAGCGCGACGGTCTCACCGGGCTCGACGGTGAAGGACACGTCGGCCACGGCGTCCGAGGAACGACCAGGGTAGCGGACCGTGACGTCCTCGAAGGCCAGGGCGCCCGCGGGCACCGCACCGCTCCCGGACGCCGGGACCGGCGTCTCCAGCACGGTGAAGATCTCCTCCGCGGCGGCGAGCCCCTCGGCCGCCGCGTGGTACTGCGCGCCCACCTGCCGCAGCGGCAGATAGGCCTCGGGCGCCAGCACCAGGATGACGAGGCCGATGTACAGATCCATGTCGCCGTGGACGAGCCGCATGCCGATCGTCACGGCCACCAGCGCGACCGAGAGCGTCGCGAGCAGTTCCAGCGCGAACGAGGAGAGGAAGGCGATCCGCAGGGTCCGCATGGTGGCCTCGCGGTACTCGCCGGTGATCCGGCGGATGGACTCGGCCTGGGCCTTGGCCCGGCCGAACACCTTCAGCGTCGGCAGACCCGCGACCACGTCCAGGAAGTGTCCGGACAGCCGGGACAGCAAGCGCCACTGACGGTCCATCCGGGACTGGGTCGCCCAGCCGATCAGCATCATGAAGAGCGGGATGAGCGGCAGGGTGGCGACGATGATCGCCGCCGACACCCAGTCCTCGGTGACGATCCGCGCCAGCACCGCCACCGGCACGACCACCGCGAGCCCCAACTGCGGCAGGTAACGCGAGAAGTAGTCGTCGAGGGCATCCACCCCGCGCGTGGCCAGGGTGACCAGCGAGCCGGTCCGCTGTCCGCTCAGCCAGCCGGGACCGAGTGCTGCCGCCCGGTCGAGCAGCCGGCCCCGCAGCTCGGACTTCACCGCGGCACTCGCGCGGTGGGCGGCCCGCTCGGTGAGCCAGGCCACGACCGCTCGACCCGCGGCCACGGCGGCCAACAGCAGCAGGGGAGTGCGCAGTTCGGCTGCCGACTGCCCGTGCTGGAAGGCTCCGACGACCACCTCGGCGATGAGCATCGCCTGGGCGATGACCAGCCCGGCACCGGCGGCCCCCAGGCCGACGACCGCCGCGAGGAAGAAACGGGTGGCACGGGCGTATCGCAGCAGGCGCGGATCGATTGGTTTCACGTGAAACACACCCTCGGCGAACTCAGTGTGCGGCTTCGGCTATGTGCTGCGTGCCGATCCGCTTGCGGAACACCCAGTACGTCCAGCCCTGGTAGAGCAGCACGATCGGGGTGGCGATCACCGCCAGCCAGGTCATGATCTTCAGGGTGTACGGGCTCGACGAGGCGTTGCTGACCGTCAGGCTCCAGTCCCCGTTGAGGGTGGACGGCATGACGTTCGGGAAGAGCGACAGGAAGAGCATCGCCACGGCGGCCACGATGGTGAGGCCGGACAGCGCGAACGCCCATCCCTCGCGCCCCGCCTGGTTCGCCACCAGGGCGGCCACCAGGGCGACGACCGCCACGACGAGGGCGACCAGGCTCGTGCCGTCACCACTGTCGGCCTGCGTCCACAGCAGGAAGCCGGCCGCCAGCACGGCGGTGACCAGACCGACCCACAGGGCCAGCCTCCGTGCCCGCACCCGGATGTCGCCGACGGTCTTGAGCGCGGTGAACACCGCCCCGTGGAAGGTGAACAGCGTGAGCGTCACCAGACCGCCGAGCAGGGCATAGGGGTTGAGCAGGTCCCAGACGGTGCCGACGTACTCGAAGTGCTGGTCGATCTTCACGCCCCGCACGATGTTCCCGAAGGCCACGCCCCACAGGAAGGCCGGGAGCAGAGAGGTCCAGAAGATCGCCGTCTCCCAGTTGCGCTGCCAGTTCTCCTCGGGCCGCTTCGCCCGGTACTCGAAGGCGACGCCCCGGATGATCAGGCAGACCAGGATGAGGAGCAGGGGCAGGTAGAAGCCGGAGAAGAGGGTGGCGTACCACTCCGGGAAGGCGGCGAAGGTCGCGCCGCCCGCGGTGAGCAGCCACACCTCGTTGCCGTCCCAGACGGGTCCGATGGTGTTGATGAGCACCCGGCGCTCGGGCCGGTTCCGGGCCAGCAGCTTGGTGAGGATGCCGACCCCGAAGTCGAAGCCCTCCAGGAAGAAGTAGCCGGTCCACAGGACGGCGATCAGGACGAACCAGACGTCGTGAAGTTCCATGACTGTTCCCTCGGCCTAGTAGGAGAAGGCCATCGGCTTTTCGGCGTCACGGGTGTCGCCGCCGATCTTCGTGGGCGGGTTCAGGTCGGCCTCGGTGAGCTCGGGCGGGCCGGCCTTGATGTACTTCGCGAGCAGCTTGACCTCGACCACGGCGAGGATCGCGTACAGCGAGGTGAAGACGATCAGCGAGGTGAGGACCTCGCCCTGGGAGACACCGGGGGAGACCGCGTGCCGGGTCTGCAGGACGCCGTAGACGACCCACGGCTGACGGCCCATCTCGGTGAAGATCCAGCCCCACGAGTTGGCGATCAGCGGGAAGGCCAGGGTCCAGGTCGCGATGCGCCAGTACCAGGGCGTCAGCTCGGGGCTGAGCGCCTTGTTCTTGAACAGCACCAGATGCGGCACCTCGTCCTCGCCGACCCGCAGATGCTGCGGCAGCATGAACTTCCTGCGGGTCAGCCAGAGTCCGGCCAGGCCGATGGCGAAGGAGGCCATGCCGAAGCCGATCATCCAGCGGAAGCCCCAGAAGGCGACCGGGATGTTGGGCCGGTAGTCGCCGGGCCCGAACTTCTGCTGCTCGGCCTTGTTGACGTCGTTGATGCCGGGGACGTACGAGGTGAAGTCGTCGTCGGCGAGGAAGGACAGCACGCCCGGGATCTCGATCGCGACGGTGTTGTGGCCCTTCTCGACGTCGCCGTAGGCGAAGATCGAGAACGGCGCCGGCTTCTGGCCGTCCCACAGCGCCTCGGCGGCCGCCATCTTCATCGGCTGCTGCTTGAACATGACCTTGCCGAGGGTGTCGCCGCTGACCGCGGTGAGCATGCCGGCGATGACCACGGTGACCAGCCCGAGCCGCAGCGAGGTCTTCATCTCGCGGATGTGCTTTTTGCGGGCCAGGTGGTAGGCGGCGATGCCCACCATGAAGGCACCACCGGTCAGGAAGGCCGCGGACAGCGTGTGGAAGGCCTGGCTGAGGGCGGTGTTCTGGGTCAGCACGGCCCAGAAGTCGGTCAGCTCGGCGCGCCCCTTCGCCTTGTCGATCTTGTAGCCGACGGGGTGCTGCATCCAGGAGTTGGCCGCGAGGATGAAGTACGCCGAGAGGATCGTGCCGATCGAGACCATCCAGATGCAGGCCAGATGGATCTTCTTGGGCAGCTTGTCCCAGCCGAAGATCCACAGGCCGATGAAGGTGGACTCGAAGAAGAACGCGATCAGCGCCTCGAAGGCGAGCGGGGCACCGAAGATGTCACCGACGAAGCGGGAGTAGTCCGACCAGTTCATGCCGAACTGGAACTCCTGCACGATGCCGGTGACCACACCCATCGCGATGTTGATCAGGAAGATCTTGCCCCAGAACTTGGTCGCCCTGAGGTACTTCTCCTTCTCCGTGCGCACCCAGGCCGTCTGCAGCCCGGCCGTGAGCGCGGCCAGGGAGATCGTCAGAGGGACGAACAGGAAGTGGTAGACGGTGGTGATGCCGAACTGCCAGCGCGCCAGCGTCTCCGGCGCCAGAGCCAGGTCCACGTCGTCACTCTCCTTACTACGCCGTGGTACTGCGGCGAATCATCCCGGTCTGCCCTATACATAGGGGTCAGAACGGGACGCGCTTGTGAACGCGTTCACATTCACAAGCTATTATGACGCACTGATTTTCAGCCCGGTAGGTGGGGGTGGTCCTACTGCCGCGACGTCCAGACCTTGGCAGCGACTTCAACATCTTGTTGAATTGCGCGCCATGCAGATACGGATTTCCTGGCCCGCGGGCAACGTCACCGCGACCCTCGACAGCACCACACCGACGGCACAGGCCCTCGCGAAGGCCCTGCCCCTCACCTCCGCCGCACGCACCTGGGGCGAGGAGGTCTATTTCGACACAGGCGTCTCGGTTTCACGTGAAACGGACGCCCGGCAGGTCGTGGAGCCGGGCACAGTGGCCTTCTGGACGGACGGCGACGCTCTCGCCCTCCCCTACGGCCCCACGCCGATCTCGCGAGGCTGGGGGCTCCCCCGAACCGAGTTCGGGGGAGAGTGCCGCCTCGCGAGTCCGTGCAACGTTCTGGGGCGCCTTGACGCAGACGCCCAGGTCCTGGCGACCGTCCGGGACGGCGACCCCGTCCGCGTGGAGTTGATGGACGACCAGGACTGACCCGGTGTCAGGAGCCACTGCCCCTGACACCGCAGGTCTACAGCTCCTTGCGGAACGCCTCCGTCACCTTGAGGAAGATGTCGTTCGCCTCGGTCTCGCCGACCGTGACCCGCACACCCTCGCCCGGGAACGGCCGGACCACGACACCGTGGTCCTCGCAGGCCTTAGCGAACGCGACCGTACGCTCCCCGAGCCGCAGCCACACGAAGTTGGCCTGCGTCTCCGGCACCGTCCAGCCCTGGGCGCGCAGCGCGTCGACCACGCGAATGCGCTCGCACACCAGCGAGCCGACCCGGCCCAGCAGCTCGTCCTCGGCCCGCAGCGAGGCGATCGCCGCTTCCTGGGCCAGCTGGCTCACCCCGAACGGCACCGCTGTCTTGCGCAGCGCCGCGGCCACCGGCTCATGGGCGATCGCGAACCCGATGCGCAGCCCGGCGAGGCCGTACGCCTTGGAGAAGGTCCGCAGGACGCAGACGTTGGGCCGGTTCCGGTACAGCTCGACGCCGTCGGGCACCTCGGGGTCGCGGATGAACTCCCGGTAGGCCTCGTCCAGCACCACCAGCACATCTGCGGGCACCCGGTCGAGGAAGCGCTCCAGCTCGGCCCGCCGCACCACCGTGCCGGTCGGGTTGTTCGGGTTGCAGACGAAGATCAGGCGCGTCCGGTCGGTGATCGCCTCCGCCATCGCGTCCAGGTCGTGCACATCGCCGGGCGTGAGCGGCACCTGCACCGACCGGGCGCCGCTGATCTGCGTGATGATCGGGTACGCCTCGAAGGACCGCCAGGCGTACATGACCTCGTCGCCGGGGCCGCTGGTGGCCTGGATCAGCTGCTGGGCGACGCCCACGGAACCGGTGCCGGTGGCCAGGTGGGACACCGGGACGCCGAAGCGCTCCGCCAGCTCTTCCATCAGACCGCTGCACGCCATGTCCGGGTACCGGTTGAAGGAGCAGGCGGCGGCCGTCACGCTCTCCATCACTCCGGGCAGCGGCGGGTACGGGTTCTCGTTGGAGGACAGCTTGTAGGCGACCGGGCCGCCGGCCGCGGCGGGCTTGCCCGGCTTGTAGGTGGGGATCCCCTCCAGCTCGGCGCGCAGCTTGGGGCTCGTCTCGCTCACCGCAGTCCTCCTCGCGACCACCGGTGGACCGTCTGCGCCACCGGCTTCCAATACTCCTCACCTTATGAGGATTCGGCACCGCTGAGTACTGGCGGAGAGCAAACCTCGTCCGACCCACCGGCATCACGGGCATCACGAGAGGAAGGCGCATCTTTCGGGGGCGCGCCGTACATATATCTACGCGCCGGTGGCTCGCGCCGTGGCGCGCGTCACCCGTGAAGGTGAGTTGAGACCTCTTCGAAACATCGGGGACTTGGCAGGCTCATGTGCGTCACCACACAACGTCTCGCCATGGGAGCGCTCAACTGCCTTTCATTCCCAGGTAGTTGGCCACTTACGATCATGCAGAAACGTGCCTGTCAACGCGTGCATATGCGTCCGCACTACCCCACCGCATGAGCCCTACTATCGGCTCGCCATGACAGCAGCAGGGAAGCACCAGGTGAGCCGCGCGGAAACCTCACGTCGAGGCAGTCGGCCGGGCCGGGCGGGCATCAGAGACGTGGCCGCCGCCGCCGGGGTCTCCATCACGACCGTCTCCGACGCCCTCAACGGCAAGGGACGGCTCCCGGATGCCACCCGGCGCCATGTCCGCGAGGTCGCCGACCGGCTCGGGTACCGCCCCTCGGCCGCCGCCCGCACCCTCCGTACCGGCAAGTCGGGTCTGATCGGCCTGACCGTGACGACGTACGGGGATGAACCTTTCACCTTCACCGAGTTCGCGTACTTCGCCGAGATGGCGCGGGCCGCCACCTCGGCCGCGCTGGCCCGCGGCTACGCCCTGGTCATCCTGCCCGCGACCTCCCGCCACGACGTGTGGTCCAACGTCGCCCTTGACGGCACCGTCGTCATCGACCCCTCCGATCAGGACCCGGTGGTCAGCGAGCTGGTCCGGCAGGGCCTGCCCGTGGTCTCCGACGGGCGCCCGGCCGGCTCGCTCCCGGTCACCGCCTGGGTCGACAACGACCACGAGGCCGCCGTCCTCGGCATCCTCGACCACCTCGCCGACGCCGGCGCCCGCCGCATCGGCCTGCTCACGGGCACGACGACGGACACGTACACCCATCTGTCGACCACCGCCTACCTGCACTGGTGCGAGCGCGTGGGCCAGACCCCGGTCTACGAGGCCTACCCGGCGCACGACCCGTGCGCGGGAGCCGTCGCCGCGGACCGGCTGCTCGCCCGCCCCGACCGGCCCGACGCCGTCTACGGCCTGTTCGACCCCAACGGCACCGACCTGCTCGCCGCCGCCCGCCGCTACGGGCTCCGTGTCCCCGACGACCTGCTGCTGGTGTGCTGCAGCGAGTCCACGGTGTACGCCAGCACCGAGCCGCCCATCACCACGCTCTCGCTGAAGCCGCGCCGTATCGGCACGGCCGTCGTCCAGCTCCTCATCGACGCCATCGAGGGCGTCGAGTCGGACCATCCGGTCGAGCAGGTGATACCGACCGAGCTGATCGTGCGCACCTCCTCCCAGCGGCGGCCTCCGCGCACGACGGTCAGCCCGCCGCGGTCGGCGAACGGGAAGTAGCACCGGGGGCAGCAGGGGCGCGCCCGTCTCTCCGGGCGCGCGGGCCGGCGGGGCCGGACCCCTCCGGCCCCGGCCCGCTGGGCCGCCGCGTACGGATCGCGGCGCCCCCGCCGACCGGCCGGCCACGGCACCGCTCGGGCGGCACTGGGCCGACGGCCCCTCCGCAGCCGGCCGAACACCGGCCCAAACGGGGCGAATGCCGCGGTGAACTGGAGTCTTGTTCCGATTCACCACCCCTGGGTCATCACATGGCGCGACGCGCATTCCTATGATGGGCCCACGACACCGTGGACCGCTGCGACCAGGCAGTCCGAAGCGGTGCAGATGCGGCGCGATGGTGGAGGGGTCTGATGACTCAGGGGGCCGGTCAGGGACCCGAGGTGGAGCGGACGGCGACGCTGCGCGACTTCCGGGTACCCGCGTACGTCCACGAGACCGGTCCGTACGTCCAGCACGTCCACCCGGGCGACACCGCCCCGCCCGCCGAGGAGACGTACCCCGACGGGTACACACCCACGCAGCGCGACCTCCCCGTCGTCAACCGCGGCGACACGCTCCAGGTCCCCGTCGAACCCGCTCCCGCCCCCGCCGCCCCGGCCCCGCAGCCCTCGACCGGGCCCGGTCCGCTGTACGTCGTCGGCGACGTCCACGGCTACCTCGACGAACTGATGGCCGCCCTCGAGGAGCAGGGTCTGATCGACGCCTCGGGCCAGTGGTGCGCCGGCACCGCGCGGCTGTGGTTCCTCGGCGACTTCACCGACCGCGGCCCGGACGGCATCGGCGTCATCGACCTGGTGATGCGGCTGTCCGCCGAGGCGGCAGCGGCCGGCGGCTACTGCAAGGCCCTCATGGGCAACCACGAGCTGCTCCTGCTCGGCGCCAAGCGGTTCGGCGACACGCCCGTCAACTCCGGTGCGGGCACCGCCACTTTCCAGGCGGCCTGGCTGCTCAACGGCGGTCAGAAGACCGACATGGACCGCCTCCAGGACCACCATCTGCAGTGGATGGCCCGACTGGACGCGGTCGAGGAGGTCGACGGCTATCTGCTCGTCCATTCGGACACCACCGCCTACCTCGACTACGGCGACTCGATCGAGGCGGTCAACGACACCGTCCGCGAAACGCTGACCCGCAACGACGCCGACGAGTGCTGGGACCTGTTCCGCAAGTTCACCAAGCGCTTCTCCTTCCGCGACGAGGGCGGTGCCGACGCCGTGCGCTCCCTCCTCGATACGTACGGCGGCACCCGCATCGTTCACGGTCACAGCCCCATCCCCTACCTCCTCGGCGAGGTCGGATCCGAGGACGGCGAGGACAGCGCCGGCCCGGTCGTCGAGGGACCGCACGTCTACGCCGACGGGCTCGCCATCGCCATGGACGGCGGAGTGACCATGGCCGGAAAGCTGCTGGTCCAGCAACTGCCCCTGGATAACTGACCGTTCCGCGGGCAGACGTCACCCGGCGGAGTACGCGCAGGCCGGAACGCAATTTCCGGCAATCCCCTGTCACCGCGCGCCGTCACGGCTCTACCATCGGCTTATCCGTAGCAGGCTCCCCTCCGTTTCTGCCCGACGGCTCGCCGGCGTGCGAGCCCCAAGCCCTACGGAGCATCGGGGGATGCACATGAACAGCGTTCCGCAGCACCTGCAGAGCGAGGACCGCCAGGAATTCGAGCGGCTCCTCGATGAGGCGCTGCGCTCCGCACCACACCGACCGGAACTGGCCGCTGTAGGCCGGCGACTCAACCCCGAACAACTGCGCACCATGGCGCTCAACGCCACCGCCCTCATCACCGCTGCCGCGGCGGCCGAATACCAGCACTACGTGAAGGTCCGCGACGAACTGCGCCACCCCGTGCTGTCCGCCCCGTCGACCACGGGTGACTCCGGCTCCACGGACCCGGCCTCGGCCGCGGCGGACCTCGCCACCACCCTCGGCGAGGCCGCCGAGACCACCGGCGCGGGCGCCGTCGCGGTCGTCGCCGTGCTGGCTCCCGTCCTCTCCGGAACCGCGGCGGCGATCTTCCTGCTCGTCGGATACATCCTGAAGATGCTGGACCCGGAGCAGTCCTTCGCCCAGACCATGCTCACCGCCGGCTGGGTGTTCGGCGCCGTGACCGCGGCGGCGGTCCTCGTCGCCGCCGTCGGGCTGCTGCTCACCGCGCTGCGCAACAGCGCCTCGCCCGAGGCCCGGGCGCGCGACGCGGCCACCGAGGAAGTGGCCAGGGCCAGAGAGGTCTGGCGGGAGGCCCTGCTGGAGGGCGGCATCCTGCCGTTCCTGCGGGAGGCACTCGCCGAGCCCGACGCGGCCGCGCTGGAGCGCACCACCCCTCCCGCCCCGACCGGCCGCATGCCCCGTCTGGGCTACGACCGCCCGGGGTTCAGCAGCCCCGACGACGGCACCGCCTCCGGCCGTCCCAGCTTCACCAGCCCCGACTACACGAGCCCGGACTTCGGCGGCCCCGAGCACCAGCCCGAGTGACCTCGGCACACGCCCCCGGAGAACGTCCGTCGCCCGACGCCGCCGTCCGACAAGCCGTTCCGACCGGCCCGCTGGAACGGCGAGTCCGGCATGCGCGCAGTGACCGGGGACCGGCAGACAGACCTGCCGGTCCAGGGCAGAGCTGAGAGCCCCGCGGTGGCCAGGGGCGGGCACGCTCAGCGCTCCCCCTGGTGGACGAAGTGACGCATCAGCATGCAGGCGGTCCGTGCCCTCGGCGGCTCACCCTTCGGTGGCACGGACCGCCGCACGGACTCAGTCGGCGATCGGCAGGTACACCCGGTTCCCCGACTCGGCGAACTCCTTCGACTTCTGGAGCATCCCCTCAGCGATCTCCTCGGGCGACGCGCCCTCGGCCGCCGCACCGCCGAACCGCTCCGTGATGGTCTGGCTGATCTTCATGCTGCAGAACTTCGGGCCGCACATCGAGCAGAAGTGGGCCGTCTTGGCGGGCTCGGCCGGCAGGGTCTCGTCGTGGAACTCCCGTGCCGTGTCCGGGTCCAGAGCGAGGTTGAACTGGTCCTCCCAGCGGAACTCGAAGCGCGCGTCGGACAGCGCGTCGTCCCACTCCTGCGCACCCGGGTGCCCCTTGGCGAGGTCCGCCGCGTGAGCGGCGATCTTGTAGGTGATGACGCCCGTCTTGACGTCGTCCCGGTTGGGCAGGCCCAGGTGCTCCTTGGGCGTGACGTAGCAGAGCATCGCCGTGCCCCACCAGGCGATCATCGCGGCGCCGATGCCGGAGGTGATGTGGTCGTAGGCCGGCGCGATGTCCGTGGTCAGCGGGCCGAGCGTATAGAACGGAGCTTCATCGCAGATCTCCTGCTGAAGGTCGATGTTCTCCTTGATCTTGTGCATCGGGACGTGACCCGGGCCCTCGATCATGGTCTGTACGTGGAAACGCCTGGCGATCCGGTTGAGTTCCCCGAGCGTCCGCAGCTCCGCGAACTGCGCCTCGTCGTTGGCGTCGGCGATGGAGCCGGGGCGCAGGCCGTCGCCCAGCGAGTACGTGACGTCGTAGGCGGCGAGGATCTCGCACAGCTCCTCGAAGTTCTCGTACAGGAACGACTCCTTGTGGTGCGCGAGGCACCACGCCGCCATGATCGAGCCGCCGCGCGAGACGATGCCGGTCTTGCGGTTGGCGGTGAGGGGTACGTACGGCAGCCGGACGCCCGCGTGGACGGTCATGTAGTCCACGCCCTGCTCGGCCTGCTCGATGACCGTGTCCTTGTAGATCTCCCAGGTCAGTTCCTCGGCCTTGCCGTCGACCTTCTCCAGCGCCTGGTAGAGCGGCACCGTGCCGATGGGGACGGGGGAGTTGCGCAGCACCCACTCACGGGTGGTGTGGATGTTGCGGCCGGTGGACAGGTCCATGACCGTGTCGGCGCCCCAGCGGGTCGCCCAGGTCATCTTCTCGACCTCCTCCTCGATGGAGGACGTCACCGCCGAGTTGCCGATGTTGGCGTTGACCTTCACCAGGAACCGCTTGCCGATGATCATCGGCTCGATCTCCGGGTGGTTGACGTTCGCGGGCAGCACCGCGCGCCCCGCCGCGATCTCCTCGCGGACCACCTCGGGATCAACGTTCTCCCGGAGGGCCACGAACTCCATCTCGGGGGTGATCTCGCCCCGGCGGGCGTACGCGAGTTGCGTCACCGCCTGGCCGTCCCGGCCCCGCCGCGGCTGACGGGGCCGACCGGGGAAGACCGCGTCCAGGTTCCGCAGCCCGCCGCGCGGCGCGGTGTGCTTGATCCCGTCGTCCTCGGGCCGGACGGGACGGCCCGCGTACTCCTCGGTGTCGCCGCGGGCGATGATCCAGTTCTCCCGCAGCGGCGACAGGCCCCTGCGGACATCGGTATCGGCGAGTGGATCGGTGTACGGGCCCGACGTGTCGTACAGCGTGACCGACTGCCCGTTGGTGAGGTGCACCTGACGGACCGGCACCTGCAGGTCGGGGCGCGAACCCTCGACGTACGCCTTGTGCCAGCCGATGGACTTCCCGGCCTCCTGGGACGTCTCGTCCTGGACGGAGGCAGGCGTGCGTGCGTCCTTGTTGGTCATCAGACCTACTCCCTACGCCGGCATTACCCGGTAACAGGTTCGGCGGTCGACGCAGCGGTTTCCGTCTGCCGACGTTTCCCGCGGAATGTTGCTTGTTCCACGTGAAACATCGCGTATACGGAGGTCAGCGCCCTCTCAGCCCGGTGCTCCGAGCTCCCGCGTGTGCAAAGGTGCCTCCACGCTAGCGTCATATGTGGCGCGGTGAACAGTGGGCCCCTTGCCGTTCTTGCGATGATCGGGCGGTGACCAGGATGGAGCAGTACCCGTACCAGCCACCCGAGCCGCGCCGCCGAGACGGCTCGGGAGAGGGCGGCGGATACACCCGTGAAAGCCGTGCGGCCGTCCCCCGACAGGGCCCGGGGCACCCCCAGGCGCCCCCGGGGACCGGTCACACCCATGCGCCTCCCGGCCGGGACAACGGCCACCACGGCCACCACGGTTCCGGCTCCGACGGCGACGACGGACACCACAGGTCCGGCTCCGGCGGGGACGACGGACACCACCGCGGCCACTCACACGGCCACAGTCACAGCCATGGGCCCGCGGCCCCCGTGTCCCTGCACCTGCGCAAGGTGATCGCCGCGATCCTGATCCCGTTCACCGTCGCGGTGGTGGTCGGGCTGGTGGTGCTCTGGCCCGGGGGAGCCCCGTCCCACAAGCGCACCGGCGTCGGCTTCGACCGGCAGACACAGCAGGCCACGGTCACCAGAGTCGTCGAGGTGAGCTGCAATTCGGTCAACGCCGGCGGCGGCGGCCCGGCCGGCGACACCTCCACCGCCGGGGGCGGACCGACGGGGCAAGGGGCGGGCGGCACCTGCAAGAAGGCGACCGTCCGGGTCGACACCGGCAAGGACAAGGGCCGTACGTTCACCGAGATCGTGCAGCCGGACCAGCCCCGGCAGTTGTCCCAGGGCGAGAAGGTCGTCGCCGCCTACGAACCGTCGGCGCCGAAGGACCTGCAGTACTCGGTGACGGATGTGGACCGGAAGTTCCCGATGGCGCTGCTCGCGGGGATCTTCGCGCTCGCCGTCGTGGTGGTGGGCCGGATGCGCGGTGTCATGGCGCTCGTCGCCCTGGCCGTGAGCTTCCTGGTGCTGACCCTGTTCATCCTGCCCGCCGTCCTGCAGGGTTCGAACCCGCTGCTCGTGGCGGTGGTCGGGTCGAGCGCCATCATGCTGATCGCCCTCTACATGTGCCACGGGCTGTCGGCCCGCACCTCGGTGGCCGTGCTCGGCACGCTGATCTCGTTGTCGCTGATCGGCGTGCTCGGCTCGCAGTTCATCGGCTGGGCTGCGCTCACCGGCAACACGGACGACAGCACCGGCCTGATCCACGGCCTGTACCCGAAGATCGACATGAGCGGTCTGCTGCTGGCCGGCGTCATCATCGGTTCGCTCGGTGTCCTGGACGACGTGACCGTGACCCAGACCTCGGCCGTGTGGGAGCTGCACGAGGCCAACCCGTCCATGGGCTGGCGGGGGCTGTACCGGGCGGGCATCCGCATCGGCCGCGACCACATCGCGTCCGTGGTCAACACCCTGGTCCTCGCCTACGCCGGTGCCGCACTGCCCCTGCTGCTGCTCTTCTCCATCGCGCAGAGCGGCGTCGGCACGGTCGCCAACAGCGAGCTTGTCGCCGAGGAGATCGTCCGTACGCTGGTCGGATCGATCGGCCTGGTCGCCTCGGTCCCGGTCACCACGCTCCTCGCCGCCCTGGTGGTGGCGGCCGACCGGCCCGGGCCGGACGCTCCGGCGCCGGCCGGTGCCGCGTCCGCGCCGGCACGCGGCGGCCGGGGCCGACGCCGGAAACGGTGAGCCGGGCGGTCCAGGACGGCAGAGAGTCGGGGGCGGGACGGCAGAGAGTCGGCCGGGCCGGGACGGCAGTGAGCGAGCCGGTGCGGCTGTGATTCCCGGCAGGCGAGTCCGACCGCGCCGGGCCCGGCCCGGGCCTCGAGACCGAGGCACCGGCCGCCCTTCCCCCGGCACATACCGCCCACCCATTGCAGAAGCGTTCCTGCATGATGGCGTGCGACATGACCGAGCGCCCGGCGCCCCATGCCGTAACGCTTCAGCCGGCGCTCTGCTCCTCGGCCAGGATCCGGTCCAGGGCCTCGTCGAGATGCGCGTCGAAATCGGCCAGCGCGCCCTCCTGGCCGAGCGGCACCAGCTTGTCCGTACGGTCCAGGAAGGCCACGAGCGGCGGCGCCGACGAGCGGAAGAGGGCGTGGTCGCCACCGACCTGAAGCCTGATCAGCACCTCGCCCAGCACCTCGGTCTCGACGGGGGCGATGCGCACATCCCCCTCGCCGCACGGCCGCCCGACCCCGTCGATCAGCAGTTCCCGCCCGAAGACCCAGGTGACCGGGGCGTCACCGGGCAGATGGAAGGTGAGCCGCACGGCATAGGGATCACCGGTCTCGTAGCGCAACTCCACCGGAATGCGGAAGGAGAGCTCCTCCGAGACGAGAAAGCTCATCATGACTTCTGCCTGTACGGACTCGCGCATCGCCTACCCCGTCGTATGACGTCGACTGGCCGGGATTGATCCCTGTGACCGGGTCAAATCTTGCTGAAAGTGCACGACAGATCACAAGGAGTAAGTTTTCAGATACTGATAGAGAGCGTCAGTGACCCGAAGTGACGCCCGATCTCCGCCTGCAGCCGATGGGCCGCGGGCAGCAGCCGGTCGGCCTGGTGAGCGGGAAGGGAGAGGGCGATGGTGGCCGCGGTCGTGCCCACCGTGATCGGGACCGCCGCGCAGACCGCGCCGAGCGCGTACTCCTGGCGCTCCACGACCGGTTCCATGCGCCGTGTCCGGGTCAGCCGCCGCAACAGGGCGTCGTTGTCCCGCACGGTGTACGGGGTGACGGCCTGCACGGGATAGCGGGCGAGATGGTCGCGCCGGGCGTCCTCGTCCAGCTGGGAGAGGAGGCACTGGCCGATGGCGTGCGCGTGGCCGGTCTCCCGGAAGTCGGCCCATTCCTCGACCGCGGGGGCCTCACGGGACTCGGCGACGCACATGACGTCGATCTCGCCGTCGCGGTACATCGCGTAGTACACCGGCACACCGATGGAATCGCGCCAGTGCGCGAGCGTGTCGACCACCGTGCTGCGACGTTTCTGCTGCGCTCCGCTGCTGCTCAGCCGTTCGGCCGCTTCACCGAGGAAGAACAGCCCCTTCTCACGGCGCAGATAGCCCTCGTGCACGAGGGTGCGCAGCAGGTGATACGTCGTGGGCAGGGCCAGGCCGGTCTCGCGGGCGAGCTGCTTGGCGGGGGCGCCGTACGGATGGGCGGCGACGGTCTCCAGCAGGCGCATGGCGCGCTGCACGGACCCGATGAGGGTCGCCGCGGCCGACGACCCCGCTTCGTCGGGGTGCGGCCTGCCCTGGACGGCCATGGGGGACGGCCGCTGGGCGGGGGGCCCGCAGGGTCGGGGCGGGGCGAGCGGTGCGTGGGGTTCTACGGGTGCGGTGTCGACCGTGGCCAAGGGTTACTCCCGGAGCGCGAGGGGGCAGCCCGTGCGGGGGTGAAGAGCACGGATGGGGATCTGCGCCACCCACGGGGCCGGACCCCGTGGAGAGTTCCGGACTCTAACCGCCCGCCACCGCGTGCAGGCGGCCTCCCGGGGAAACTTCCCTCCCCCGAGGGAACCGGTGCTCCCTCACCGTTCACCGGCTCCCGCGTTCCTCACCAGTCGCTGCGCGACGAGGAGTTCGACATGAACTTGCGCACGATGTAGATCAGTCCGCCGACCAGGGCGACGAAGACCAGCGCCTTGAACAGCAGGCCGATCACGAATCCGATCACGGTCGCTATCAGGCCGCCGAACACGACCAGGGCGATGACCGGCACCGCGACCCACTTCACCCACCACGGAAGTCCCGCGAAGATCTCTCGCATCGCCCTCGTCCTTTTCGTCTCTCGTGCGTTGTCGATGTCCTGCACTCGATGCTAGGGCCGCCAAGGGGGCCCGCGGGGGCCTCGCAGCCCTTGTCCTCCCCTGACCCGTCCCCTAGGGAACCCCGGGGTCCGGGCTCACGCCTCGGGCGGAGAGAAGACGACCAGGACCCTCAGATCCTCGCTGATGTGATGGAACTTGTGCGCGACCCCGGCGGGGACGTAGACGACGCTGCCCCGCGCCACCTCGGTCGTCTCCAGGCCGACCGTGATCGACGCCCGGCCGCTGACGACGAAGTACACCTCGTCCTGGTTGTGCGGCTTCTGCGGGTCGTGCTCGCCCGCGTTCAGCGCGTACAGGCCGACGGACATGTTCCGCTCCCGCAGGAACTGAAGGTAGGCACCCTCGTTGGCGGCCCGTTCCGCCTCCAGTTCGTCCAGCCGGAATGCCTTCATCGCCGTTGCCGCCCTCGTCTCACTGCCCGCTTCCGATCCGGTCTGCCACGATCAGACACATGAAGAATTTTGTAGTCAAGACGATCGCGAACGCGGGAGCCCTGGCAGTAGCCGTGTGGCTGCTCGACAAGATCACCCTGACCGGTCAGAGCACCGCCAAGAAGGCCGGCACGCTGATCGTGGTCGCGTTGATCTTCGGCCTGGTGAACTGGCTGGTCAAGCCGATCTTGAAGGTGCTCACCTTCCCGCTGTTCATTCTGACCCTCGGCCTGATCACTCTTGTCGTCAACGCGCTGATGCTGCTGTTGACCTCCTGGGTCTGCGGCAAGCTCCATCTGAGTTTCCATGTGGAGGGCTTCTGGACGGCCGTCCTCGGGGGTCTGATCATCTCGATCGTGTCCTGGGCACTGAACATCGTCCTGCCCGACGAGGACTGAGCACGCCATGACCTACCGCGTCTGCTTCGTGTGCACCGGCAACATCTGCCGCTCGCCCATG
Source organism: Streptomyces sp. NPDC004561 (assembly GCF_053602155.1). NCBI lineage: Bacteria > Bacillati > Actinomycetota > Actinomycetes > Kitasatosporales > Streptomycetaceae > Streptomyces > Streptomyces sp. NPDC004561. Next base: position 341 of record NZ_JBSGDB010000168.1, on the reverse strand, counting down.
GCCGAGGTCGTCTTCCGCGCGCGCGTGGCGGAGGCCGGGCTCGAGGACCGGGTGGCGGTCGACAGTGCCGGCACCGGCGGCTGGCACGAGGGAGAGGCCGCCGACCCGCGCGCCCTCTCCGTCCTCGTGGAGCACGGCTACGACTGCGACCACGTCGCGCGCCGGTTCCAGCCGTCGTGGTTCGGCCGCCTCGACCTCGTGATCGCCCTCGACACCGGCCACCTCAAGGCCCTGCGCCGCCTGGCGCCCACCGGAAAGGACGCGCGCAAGATCCGCCTGCTTCCCCACCTTCCTCCGAGTTGACCCCGGCGGTCTCCTGTGAGTCCCCATCACCCCGAAGG